>CAZKOK010000337.1:0-5097 GCA_964554355.1 uncultured Spirochaetia bacterium
AACCATCGACCCACGCCTTAAAAGGGCGTTGCTCTACCAACTGAGCTAGCGGCCCGCTGTATGTCTGTGTGCTCAGGCAATATAACAACATTGGGAAATTATGTCAATAATCAGAGCTTTAATTCCTGTTTCATTTTTTAAAACCGGGAATTAAATTTTCTTGCCGTATTCAATTATCATGATTTGTTTTAAAACATAGCGTTGTTTTTTCGTCGCGTCGTCGCGAGGAAAAAGCCTATGCCTCTATCCCCGGAATTCAAAACCGACTATAACATTATAAACCGGGTTCTGACCCGGTTCCACACCGCGTTCAGATCCGAACATTGCTGCCTGGAATCTGACAAAATGGAGGTCCAGTCCAAGACCTGCAGAAAACAGGCCTTCATAAAAACCGACTTTTAATGAAAATATCTCCAGCAGGCTTATATCAAATCCGAGGGAAATATTCAGAAGCGGATTTCTTGATGTTTCGGGTGATATAAGAAAATCCAGAATATCAACATAATCGATATAGATATTTATATCAGAAATTATCAGCCCAAGCCCTCCAAGCGGAGGTGATATAAGAAATCCTCCATTAAGTCTGAATGGGAGAATTTCCGTATCATCAACCGGGGTTTCTGCCGCGTCAAGAAAATTATTAAATGATGTATAACTCCTGGAAAACAACGCTGTAATGGCATCCTCGGCAACAAGGCCGATTGCAAAATAATCACTAAGCGAAAACCTTAAACCGACATCAGCTCCGATGCCTATTGAAAAAACAAAAGGCGAATTTAATAAATCTATATTGCCGAAAGAAGAAAGGAAGCTGAACATTGTTTCGGTAATTTCAATTTCTCCGCGAATGCTTGATTTTATCATAAGGCCAATATCAAGATAACTTTTCATTTTTTCACTGATCGGAATTCTGAAAGCATATCCTCCCATAAGAAGTATCTGTTCCCCTAATTTGGCTGTAATGCCCAGACCGCCGTTAAATGACTTGAATGTGGCATCCGTTGAATTAATCATGCCGAATCCCATTCCTTTTCCAACATAACTGAAAGAAATCGGACCGACAATATCAAGACCTGCATATAAACTTGTAAGAAGATCGGCGTTTTCGGACATAAGGGTTGTTATATCGGCACCCTTGATTGCGGCTATTGTAAGATTGGCAATATCGAAGACAGGACCGTGCATTGCCAGAGTAAGTTCGGTAATTGATAATTCCCCTTCTTCACTCTGAAAACCTGCCGGATTCATGAAAATTGTGGAAACTCCGTCGACCTGGGCAGCATGGGCACCGCCTACGGCAGCCATCCCGGCCGATGGCAGATAATCTATTTTAAGCAGATCTTCCGCAAAGGTATTACCCAGGACAATCAATATCAGCAGTATCAGCAGTATTTTTTTCTTCATAAATCCATCCAGGAATATTATTACAGGGATATGCCCAGTATTGATACCATTGCAGCCAGATCTGTGCTGCTGCCGGAATTGTCCAGTAACGATTCAGCCAGAATTACTTCAGGATCAAGCGCTGTTATATTTTCCACGCCTACCGACTGCGCCCGAACCAGCAGAATGGCAATAGCTGCAAGTTCATACTGGGAATCCGAAATCGTTCCTTCCGGAACTGTTCCCGCATCAATTTCCGCCTGCACCGCCAGAATCGCCGTAATTGCCATTACAAGCATCGCTGTATCCAGTTCGGCTACCAATGCATTAATTTCAGCGACCGACATACCGGGATCAGCAAGGATCTTTGCAACAAGACCTGTCATTCCGCTCCCTGCAATTCCAAGATCTGCTATAAGCAAAACTGTTGCCGGGTCATCAGCTGCAGAAGGAGGGTCGTCAGTTAAAAGATCATACACCTCCAGGATAGTTTCCTGATCATTTGCTTCCAGTGCAGCAGCAGCCAGGGCCTCAAGCTGGGCCCGGGACAGAGTGGAGGGATCACGCCTGAGAGACGCCAGCGGAGAGGTAGTGAAGAAATCCTGACATGACATGACCGGAATCAGGGAAAACAGAATCAGTAAAGATATCAAAAAACCGCTTTGTTTTTTCATAACGTAACCTCAAAATTTTCCAGATCCGAAAATTCTTTCCAGACCTGAAAGTATTTATAACATCGGCTTTAAATATTATGAGCTTTAAAGCCTGATTGCAATCTCTGCTGTTATGCCTGATCTTCCGCCGTCACTGAAATTTTGTCCTGTTGCTTCTGAAAATGCCGCAATACTCAAATGAAAAAACGGAACATCAATTCCCGTGCCGAATGTGATGAAACCCTGATTCAGACCGGCCCATACATTCAGGAAATTGAAAAAAGTTACTTCGCCTCCGATATGCAGAAGCATCAACGGGGATTTTTTATCCCTGATAACTGCAACAGGGTCTTTCAGGTCCAGATGGATCTTCGGATCAATTGTCCCCGACAGCTCTCCCAGGTCCGGATGCCAGGCAGCTCCCAGGCTGATATCCATAGGAATCACATATATTGTATCATCCGATGACGACATGGGGAAAGATCCTTCGGCAAGTTCTTTCAGATTTTTTTCAACCGTTCCTTCTTTATAAAAGAATCTTGTACCGAACAGGTCCCTTACTGACAGACCGATACTGAAATCCCCTATTTCCAGCTGGGCGCCAAGATCAAGCGCCAGCGCAGTTCCGTAATATCCGTTCAGTCCCTTAATAAAATCAAACATGCCTGTTAGCGAATCCGCAATGGATAAAATCATGCCGGCTGCTTCGCTGTCCGGAATCGGAGCCCGGAGCCTTACCATTGGACGCACATCACCTCCGATTTTCAGGACCATCCCGGCAAACTCAATGGGTACCGCATATCCACCCACCGCCCCGGCAGTAAAGGAAACATCTCCTTTTATATCCGGAGTTGAATTTCCATAAAGCAGAACATCTGTCATTGCAAATATACCGATACCAAGACCGTTTCCGACATAACTTATTTCAGTCGAGGCACCGAAACCGAAACCGTTTTTGACTGCCTGATCCTCGATCAGGCTGATCAGTTCAGCCTGATTTGTTTCCGCACCGCTGTATGCATCAGCAATGCCTTTTATTACAGACGCGCCTGTTGCAGGATCCATATAGATCCAGGGATTGGCCGTGATAATAGTTATATCGCTGTTTCCTGAAGCAAACCCTGCAGGATTGGAATAAAGAGCTGAATGTCCTTCTGCAATGGCCGTACAGGAACCGCCCTGTCCCATTATTTCAGGGATCAGAGGCACTGCAGGTTTTTCATAAACGGTTTCACTGTTTTGAGCATAGACAGAGAGAACTGTAAAGAAAAATAATAATGCAATAACTGTTTTTTGCATTGTTCCCTCCTTTTTTTTGCCTTCATTAAGTAAAACAGATCAAAAACCGGAAAATGTCACCTGTAATTAATTATAACACAAAAACAGCGGGATTTCATAATGCAGCCGGCCGTAATAGCGTAAAATATAACTTTATCTTAAAAAAGTGCGGATATCAATCATATTATTTTTCTGTTATTTATACTTAGCTACTGAACAAGGATGACGTTTTCTGAATATTTCCCGGATGTCTTTCCATAAAAAACCGAACCCGGCTGGTGAAAGACACCATCCTCAAATGTATAGGCAGGGATTCCGTCAGCAAGTATTCCATACCAGCCGCTGCCGGACTTATAGTCAAGGATCAGTTCTGCATCCGTGTTTTTTTGACTGTTCATCCAGGTTTTATAATTTTCAGTAACTGAAGTTTTTATTTTTCTTTCCAGAGCAGTTATATCTTCCATTCTGTTTTTTTCAGTCTTTTTCTGGCCTTTATTTTTCTGATGATAAAGAGATTCGAACATTCTGATTTCCTGGATTTTCTGCTTTTGAACAATGCTTCCAAATTCATGCAGCTCATTTTCCAGGTCCTGACTGTTTCCGTATTCATAATCAATACTTATAAAAGCCCCCGGCTTGTTTTCCCGGATATTCGCTATTGCAGAAGAGAGTTTTTCTATTGTAAGCATCTGCATTCCGCCGGAATCATCATCAGGTTCAGTAACGCCTGCATAAATGCTGAAAGAGGGACAGATCCTGGGGGAACGTATAATTTTATAAAATTCTTCTTCAAAAATAACAGGAGAAAGAGATCCCAGCCTGAATCTGAGGTTTTTGGTTTCTTTGAGTACAATTTCCAGAAGCGAATTAAAATCTATATCATCATAACTGTAAAAATTGATCAGGTGTCCGCTGAAATAAACTTCCTTGATAATCGCAGTTTCAGCGTCCCTGAGATGAGGAAGCAGGATTTCCACAGGAACAGGAACAGTCCTGTCAAAATCACGGATCTGCATCAGATTTAGGATACACCTTGTTTTTTTAAGATTGATTACGCCGGGATGACTTATCTGAATATCCTCTTTTGCAGCACTCTCTTTAATGCCTGAAAAAAAACCGGAAATGGAAACCAGCGCAGATGAAGAATCAGATAACTTTGACAAAAGCCCGGGAAGCTTCATCATTTCTGCAAAATCCTCAGGCCTTACTGTATAAACATTATCACAGTCTTCCAGGCGGCCTGTATGTCCAAGTCCGCAGCCGAAAATGATAAATATCTGATTTTTATTGATTTTTGCATGTTTGGCAATCTTTTTAAGGTATTTGCCTGTATTTGATTTGTAAAGAGCGATAAACAGCACATCCGCACTTATGGAATCCTCACAAATTGTGATATTCCTGCTTTTGAACAAATAATAAAGCGTATTTATTTCACTTTTATAAACAGGAAAACCTTCATAAACTACGGATGCTCTCATTAGCCCCCCAGCAGCGCTTCACATTCTTTTAAGCCCTTTATGGCTGATGTATCCCCCGGATTAAGCCGGATGGCTTCCTCGTAGGCCAGGACAGCATACTGATATTCCTTTGCCTGCTGCCTGCAGTATCCAAGCCGGGTCCACCATTCGGATTTGTTCTTTTCGTGATATACTGCAGTTGTAAATGCTATATCTGCATGCTGATATTCTTTCAGCCTCAAAAAAATCTCGCCGAGGTAATAATAGACTTCACCAATTGCTTCACCGTCCGGTTCAATCATGATATAGTCATCGAGATAAGTTTC
>CAZKOK010000338.1:0-5094 GCA_964554355.1 uncultured Spirochaetia bacterium
ACGGAGATATCCGGATAGAAAACAGTTCCGGGAGAACAGCGGCATCAGCCGGTTCAATTCTTGAACCCGGAGACACGGTAATTACCGGCGATGACAGCAGGGCCGATATTCTTCTGAATAATGATCAGTCCCTTGTCCTTGAGTCAAATTCACGCTTTTCTCTTAATGCTACAGAAGAGAAAGAAGGTTTTTTCAAAAAAGTTTTTAAGGGCATGTGGAATATTATCGCGGGAAAATTCTCGGACAAGGAATATTCCAATGCTGCTGTCGGCACAGTCGGTGCTATCCGGGGTAAGGAAAACACAGTTCTTATCAATTTTGATCTGAATGATCTTGAACAGAAAGAATTTGATGAATTAATGAGTTCAATTCATCCTGATCCGGAAACACCATATTCGGAAAGCGAAATCATTCTTGTCGGGCCGATGCTGGAAAGCTTTTTCCAGTTTGCAAAGGCCGAAAAACTGTATCAGGAAGGCATAAAATCATACCCGGACTCAAAACTGATATACGAACTGCTGATCGACCTTTATATGAACAATGAGTTTTATAAGGATGCTACCGAAGTCTACAATTCATGGAATGAACTTTCCGGTATTTTATAATCCGGACCTGGACTAATCAGCCGAGAGAATTTTCCAGGAGTTTATTAAGCCAGCGGCCTTTGATATATCCGATATGCAGAATCAGTGCATGAGAAACCTGGTAAAGTCCGAATCCCAGCCAGGCCAGATATACATTTGATGCAAAAAGGCTTGTAAGCCATGTAAATCCGATAATAAAGACAAGATTTGTTGAGAACTCCGAGAAAAGAACATATCTTCCGTATCCGTTGTTTACGAATACCAGTTCAATTGTAAAGGCTGTGATTTCAAAAAAGTAGAATAGTGAAAAGAAGCGGAAAGCAAGGGTAATTTCGGAAACGGTTTCCGCTTCTTTTGCGAAAATCAGCGCAAGAGTTCCCGGAAAGAAGAAAGCGGCAGCAAAGACCACAATCCCTACAATCAGCGCTATAAACTGTCCTGCTGCGACTGCCTGCCTTGCCCTGTGTCTGTCGTTTGCACCGATCGCGTTGCCTGTATGTATTGCGGCGGCATGGGAAAATCCGCCTACCAGCGTTTTGTTTACCCTGAAAGCAGAGAAGGCGACAGTCGTTGCAGCCAGTGCCGTTACGCTGATTTTTTCCACCATGGATTCATACAGCAGTATAAACAGAAAAACCAGAAAATTCTGGATCCCCGGGGGAGCTGCGATTTTAAGGATATCAGCAATGATTTTCCTGCTGAAAGTCCTGAATCTGAAATAACCGTACCGGACCATATGGGTTTTTCTAAAAACTATAAACAGTATATACATCAGACCGCAGAGGCTGGACAGAACAGTCCCCCAGGCGGCCCCTTTTATACCCATTGCAGGAAAACCGAGCTTTCCGAAAATAAGGACATAATTAAACAGAAAATTCAGCAGGTTTGACAGTATACCAACAACCATCAGATGACGTGCTATTCTGATCGATGCGAAAAAACGTGCAAACATATTCATAAATCCGAAAGGGATCAGTGATAGCCGTACAATATCGACATAATCGTTTGCCAGCCCGAAAACAGTTTCATCGCGGATAAGCAGCCGCAGAAAAGGGCGCGCGGTAAATGACAATCCAAATGCGGCAGCAGCGACGATTAAGGTAGTGATCAAGCCGTTGTCGAATACAACCCCTATTTCACTGTCATTGCCTGTGCCTGATTCTGCGGCCCCCTTTTTTCTGGTTACCAGGGCCTGTATACCGGAATTTAAAGGCCAGATCAGCGTTGACATCATCCAGATAAAAATACCGGCCATGGCCAGAGCGGCCAGTTCATCTGAACCTTCGCCGAAATGCCCCATCATTGCTGAATCCGTCACCTGATGAAAATAATGGGACAGCCTTCCTGCAAGCAGAGGAATCCCGAGTAGGAATACTTTTTTTACAGCCGAAAAGAAGTTTTTTTTATCTGTCATTTTACAATTTCTTTGTGTAGCATCTCCGTCTTTTATGATTTCTTGCCTGATAGTGTTTCCAGAGGTCCTGAACGGCCTTGTTGTCCTCGAGTTCGGCCAGAGATTCAGCCCGCTTTATTCCGTAACGGATTGCAGAACGCGTTATTTCGGTCATAAGTATCGAATTCACGCCGCGGCCCTGATATTCGGGCAGAATCCCCACCAGATACAGGTCGAGTATTTCGGGCTTTTTCAGCGCTTTAAGAAAATGAATGAAACCGAACGGGAAAAGCCTTCCTTTTGATTTCTGCAGGGCATGCGAAAGACTGGGAAGGGCGATCCCTGCAGCCACAACCTTTCCGTCCTGGTTTATGATAACCTTTATAAAATCCGGATTAATGAAGTTGAAAAACTGGTCCACATAATTATCAATCTGTCTTTCCGAAAGAGGCATGAATTCGAACAGGTCCTTGTATGCCTCGTTCAGCAGGTAAAAAACCCTGCGGGAATAAACCATCAGCTGTTTTTTTGTCTTTGCCGGAACAAGCGCAAGCCCCGAGCGCTTAAGCACGAGTTCCTGGATGCGGATTACCTTTTCAGGCACTTCATCCGGTGTAGTTATATCAAACTCAAGCCAGTCCTTTTCCTTTTTATAGCCGAGTTTTTCAATAAAATCATTATAATACGGATGATTGTAGCTTAATGCGAATGTGCCCAGCTCATTAAAGCCTTTGATAAGCATCCCGTCCCTGTCAAAATCAGTAAAACCCAGCGGACCGTGCAGGTGAGTCATCCCCTTTTCGCGCGCCCAGTTTTCGACAGTTTCAACAAGCTTTCTGCAGACTTCAAAGTCCCCGATCATTTCAAGCCAGCAGAAGCGGGCCAGCTTTTTCCCGTAGGTTTTTATATAATTATGGTTGATAATCCCTGCAACCCGCCCGGCGATTTTACCGTCCTTATAAGCCAGCCAGTACTCCGCTTCGCACATATCGAAGGCAGGATTTTTATCCCGGCGCAGCGTATTTATGTCGTCGCTGATAAGCGGCGGGACCCAGTATTTGTTGTCTTTGTATATTTTAAACGGAAACTTTACAAACTTTTTTAGATCCCGGAGAGAAGAAACTCTTCTGATTTCCATGTAATGCCTCCGGTGGTATTGTACAATATTTTGGAATGGATTGCCATGAATATTGGACCACGAAGATGGCACGGATTAAATTGGGGACAGACCCAAAAAACCCTATGTCATCACTGTGCAGGCGGGGATCACTTTGCAATATGACATACATAAATTTTATTTACTGCAGATAAAGCGGATGAAGACGGAGAAAATTTTGTTTTTGACTCTGTCCCCTTTTTTCTGGGCATGAAACGCACATGCCAACGATCGTCGGCACCTGCATTTGATTCTTACCGGGTCTGTCCCCATTATTCCCTGCCTGCATAGAATTTCAGATAGGCGCTGAAATCTCCTTTATTATGTTCCAGCGAGTGTCCGCCTTCATACAGGTGAAATTCTGACTTGATTCCCCTTTTCTCCAAAGCTGGCTGCAGCGACTGCACTCCTGCGGAAAAGGGGTCGTTGGAGTTGCCGGCGTCAAGGTATACGGACAGCTTTGTAAAACCGTTCTTTTCGGCAAATTTCACCACGTCCTTTATTTTACCTGCATCATCATTCGGATAAAGCCATTTTTCAAGCTGTGTTCCGGAATAATCACTGGATGTAAGTGCAGGGCTGTATCCTCCGACCCTGGAAAACTGGTCCGGATGATGAAAAGCTGTGCGCAGGGCGATCGCTCCTCCCATTGAAAGTCCGCCGATATACCTGTCTTTTGCCGATTTTACGGTATCATAGTGCGAATCGATCCAGGACACAAGTTCACGTGAAATAAACCTGTCCATATTTCTTTCGCCGAACTTTCCGTCATCTTCCCGGTCTTTCAGGATTTCCTTTGCGTCGGCTTCTTTTGTAAAAGGGAAAATCATGATAAGCGGCCTGAGCTCGTGATTTTCAATCAGTTTATCTGCCGACAGGGTAATTCCTGCATTCGGCCACATGGATTCAGTAGAGCTATGACCATGCAGGCCGTACCATACCGGGAAAAGTCTGCCGGTGCCGTAGCCGGCAGGGAAATATATCTTGCAGGGCATTTCCCGCTCCATGTATCTGCTCTTTACCGATATATCGATTAAAATGGATTCCTTCAGCGGTAAAGCAATGCCTGAATTAATCAGATCTTCATTTTTTTTTATGCTTCTGCATCCGCAAATCAGCAGGATAACAGATAATGCAAGAGATAAATTAACAGGAAAAGGTAACTTTTTATGCATTCTTTCCGGTTTCATATAACAATCATAACCGCCGGCTCCCGGGAGTCAAAGACAATTATACAATTTTTCAGGCAGTTTTCCAAAGATGGCGGAAAATTGTGCATTATCACGGCATAAAAATCAGCAATATCATATAAATCCTGTTAATTCCATTAAGTACAATGATTAACAGGATTTTTTTCCGCAATCTTTGGAACACAACCAGTGTCTTACAGTCATCCCGATATTTCCGAACCAAAATAAGCTGAAAAACCGTTACTTTTCCGTCAATCCCCCGTACAATTAAATAATAAGGAAGAATACCATGAGAAAATTATTCATTGTTTTTATCATGCTGACGCTGCTTTTTACCGGCTGCAGCAAGATGGACATGTCGGAGGGCTATGGCAGGGCAGACGGAGTTTATTCAAATAAGGAATATGAAGACGGTTCGGAATCTCTTGCATCAGGAGCATATGCACCACAGGGACCTTCGGGATCCGAAGGGCAGACGCCTTCAGCCTACAATAATGTCAGCGGACTTGTCGGGGATTTTAATATGAAAACCGAAACCGGTAGTTCCAATCTTGCTGCTGATACTGCAAAATCTCCTGACAATCAGGAATCAGGAGACAAAAAAATCTATACCGGCTACCAGAGTCTGCGGGTTGCTGATGTTGAGGAGAGTAAGAGTGATATTATCGAGCTTACCGAAGAAATGGGCGGCTATGTGGAAAGGCTTTACCTGTCGAACATGATTCTGCGTATTCCGAAGGAACATTTTTCCGAAGTCTTCAATGCGATTAT
>CAZKOK010000339.1:0-5052 GCA_964554355.1 uncultured Spirochaetia bacterium
ATGTGCTCCGTATAAAAACCACTTCTGCCCTTCCTCAAGACTGAAATTTACATTCTTCAAAAGTAATCTTTTATTGCGGCTCAAGCTGAGATTTTTTAAAATTACAAGTTTCCGGGGCATAATTTTATTATCGGCTGTTATCATCTTTTCTTTCCGGGTTCCTGCTTATTAAATCTCTGCCAGCTGCCGTAAAGCCCGCTTGATCCCCTGTTGTTTGCAAGATGGGCAAGGTATTCCTTCCGCGTCATTATTTCTGCACCCAGGGACCCCAGATGTTCGGAATAGATCTGGCAGTCAAGGAAAATAAAGTTGTTTTTTTCAAGAAATGAGGCAAGTGATAAAAAAGCAAGTTTTGAAGTGTTTTTTTCATCGCTGAACATCGACTCGCCGAAGAACATCTTTCCAAGAGAAAGCCCGTAAAGACCTCCTTCAAGTCTGTCTGAGTTCCACACTTCGACAGAATGGGCATAACCGAGGTCATGCAGTCTGCAGTAGGCTTTTATCATGTCCGGGGTTATCCATGTACCATCTTCACCTCTTTGACCGGCATTGGCGCATCTCTGCATGACTTCGGGAAAAACCGTATCAAATTTTATATCATACTTCCATTGCCTTATAAGTTTCTGCATACTCTGCGATACATGGCGTTTCGAAGGCCACAGGATGCAGCGCGGGTCCGGCGACCACCAGAGGATGGGACTGCCGCCTGAATACCAGGGGAAAATCCCCTGCTCGTAAGCCGATAGAAGCACCCCCGGAGACAGATTTCCTCCCGAAGCCAGAAGACCTTCCCGGTCCGCTTCTTCGGGATTGGGAAAAATTATTCTCTGCTGATCGTTAAGTTCAGGAAACATTATTATTCAATTTTAAAAACAATTTCGCCGTCTTTCAGATCAATAAAAGCTTTTCCGCCCTTGTTAAGGTCGCCGAAAAGTACTGCATCAACAAAGAAATCCTTGACCTTGTCCTGGATCAGCCTTCTTAAGTTTCTTGCGCCGAATTCCGGGGAATAGCCTTCCGAACCAAGCCATTTCCTGCACTTGTCGCTTATTTCTATAGTGATATTCTTGTCGCGAAGCTGTTCTTCGAAAGCCCGCAGTTCCTTGTCGACTATTCTGAGGATTATTTCTTCATTCAGACCATCAAAAAGAACAACCCTGTCCAGTCTGTTTCGGAATTCAGGCTGAAATGTCCTTTCCACAGCATCAAGTACTGCTGAAGTGGAAATCCGGGAATTGTTAAATCCGATTCCCGGTTTTCCTATGTCTCTGGCACCGGCATTTGAAGTCATAATCAGAATTACATTCCTGAAATCAGCCTTTCTCCCCGTATTGTCCGTCAGGGTGGCATAATCCATAATCTGAAGCAGAATATTGAAAATATCGGGATGGGCTTTTTCAATTTCATCAAGAAGCAGCACTGCATGCGGAGTGCGTCTGACAGCATCCGTAAGCTGGCCGCCTTCTTCGTAACCAACATAACCGGGAGGAGAACCAATAAGGCGAGAAACAGTGTGTTTTTCCTGGTACTCACTCATGTCAAAACGGTGTATGGCAATTCCGAGATGCTCAGCAAGTTGCCTTGCCAGTTCGGTCTTTCCTACACCGGTTGGACCGACAAAAAGCATGCTTGCGACAGGTTTATCAGGAAACTGAAAACCTGCCCTTGCCCTTTTTACAGCATCCACCACACCTGCAACTGCCTTCTCCTGACCGTATATAACAGACAGAAGATCTTCCTCAAGCCGTTGAAGCCTGACTTTCTCTGACATGCTTACCGAAACTTCCGGAATATTCGCTATTCTGGAAACAATCTGCTGAACAATTCCTACATCCAGGACCTGCTTTTCCCGTAATTTTTTATGTGAAATAATCTGAAGCGCCGCTCCGGCTTCGTCTATTACATCAATGGCCTTGTCGGGCTGGAATCTCTCGTTTATGTATTCATTGGAAAGATCAACAGCGGCCTTGAGTGCCGGATTTGTAATTTTGACCTGATGGTATTCCTCGAAGCGTTTTTTTAGGCCCTTGAGGATTTTAAGCGTTTCGTCCGGCGTGGTCTCTTTTATTTCAATTTTATGGAAACGTCTGGCCAGGGCCCTGTCACGTTCGAAGTATTTCTTGTACTCATCGTAAGTGGACGATCCGAGGCACCTTAGTCTGCCTGTGGTAATAACAGGCTTGAGCATGCTTGCAGCATCAACCGAACCGCCGGAAACGGCACCCGCACCCATAATGGTGTGGATTTCATCTATAAAGAGGATGCATTTCTCTTTTGCCAGAAGTTCTTTTATTATATTCTGAAGCCTTTCTTCGAAATCGCCGCGGAACCTGGTGCCTGCAATAAGTCCCCCGATATCAAGGGAATAAAGACTGTAGCCTTTAAGCTTTTCAGGAACCTCGCCCTCTGCCATCTTCCGGGCAAGCCCTTCGGCCAGGGCCGTCTTGCCCACACCCGCGTCTCCGACCAGGATCGGATTGTTCTTGAACTTTCTGCAGAAAACCTCAAGTATTTTCTCGATTTCGTCTTTCCTGCCTATCAGCGGTTCCAGTTCACCGTCAACAGCAGCCTGGGTAAGGTCACGCGCAAAGGATTCAAGGGCCGATTTTTTCTTCTTTCTTCCCGGGGCTTCTTCGTCGAAATCCTCTTCCGGTTCATCTTCATATTCATCAGGATTTGTCACAACGCGCAGCAGAACAAGCCTGGTGATACCTTCACGTCTCATTAAATATGAGGCATAGGAATTTTTTTCATCAAACAGAGAGACAAGAAGATCGCCGATATGTACAGTCTCTTCCTGTGAACTCTGTGAATGAAGCAGGGCGCGTTCGATAACCCCCTGAAATCCGATAGTCTGTACAGGTTCCATGTCACTGAGTACAGGTACCGCTTCGTCTATATGTTCGGAGATTTCCTGTTTAATAAGTTCAGCATCTGCCCCGCATTTCCTGATAATTTCCGCCGCGGGATCAAAAAACATCGCCGCATACATCACATGTTCGGGAGTAATATATTCCGAGCCTCTTTCCTTGGCATCTATGTATGCAGCATTAAGTATGCTTTGTACATCTTCGCTAATTTTCATGCCTTCTCCATGGTACATTTAAGAGGGAATTCCTCTTTTTCAGCCATCTGCCGCACAAGAGAAACCTTTGTTGCGGCAATATCGTAGGTATAAAGCCCCACTATTCCACGTCCCTTTTTATGAACATCCAGCATAATCTTTGTCGCTTCTATCAATGGCTTATGAAAAACAGCCTGAAGTACCCTGACAACAAATTCCATGGTTGTATAATCATCATTATGAAGAACGACCCTGTACATCTGTGGTTTTTTGACCTGGTGTTTCTGTTTTACGTCTCCGCCTGTTTTCTGTGCCATATAAAATCCGACTCTTTGTCCTTTTTATAATACTAAAATTTGGACCAACTGGCCAGAGGAAGAGATTAAATCTGCCTTTGTTTTTATTTATGACTGGCATTATCGCCTATTTATACTATAATTAATATTATCAACATCTTTGGAGAGCAATGTGATTAAAATGGTTAAGACCAAGCTCACACTGGTCTACGGATTTTACATGATCCTTATTCTCACAATTCTTATACTGACATTCATGGCTTTCCTTCAATTCAGTTCCGACCTGACTTTTCTGACGGAAAGCCGGACAGAAGGAATAAATAACCTGAACAGCGCCATACGAATGTCATATGAAACAAAGGAAGACTCAGTTTCACTGATACTTGCCCGTCGGAATAATGATATCATAGCCAATGAATACAGGCTGTATATCGAATCAAATAAAAGAACAGATGTAAAAGATTATTTTGAATTATTCAGACAGAAAATATTACTGGATGATGAAGTATTTAAAGAAGCCGAAGAACAGTTTCTGATTATCTGGCAGGACTGGTATGATTCATACGAACAGTTCCTGTCACTTTCATATGGAGATGAATCTGATCTTTTAAAAGCCGAGAATTTGCTTCTTCAGGGCGATATAAACAGACACTTCGGACTTATGCTTGAAAAGCTGGATCTTTTTTCGGTAAAGTCTGAAGGCTATCTCGGACAGACAACCAATTCAATCATAGCAAGGTTTCTTTTGTTCAGGATTATGCTTTTATCAATGGCCGGCGCCATTCTTGCCTTAAGTGTCCTGCAGGGATTCTTTTTCCATTTCGCAATTTTCCAACATGTTTCCAGGATAACAAGACGCCTAAGGATGATTGCCCAGGGCCGGGGAGATCTGACGTTGACACTTAATATTAAAAACCGGGATGAGTTCGGAATACTTGCTGAAAATTTCAATTCATTCATTGATTATCTCAGGAAAAACATCACAGCCGTAAAGGAAGTGTCTGAACAGAACGGCATGCTGAATAACAATCTGTCGGAAAATAACAGCGAAGTATCAACCGCCGTTACCGAGATATCCGCCAATCTGCAGAGTATTAAAAATACAGCTGACAACCTTGACCAAATCGCGGGTACAGCAGAAAAGCGGATAACACTGATAAGCAATGAAATAGCAAGACTGGACATCCAGACAGACAGTCAGGCCAATCAGGTAGTGGAGGCCTCGGCATCAATAACTGAAATGATGAGCAGTGTCAGCAATATAAGCAGGATTTCCCAGGAACAGAAAAACGCCGCAGATGAACTGCTCAAAAGCGGTAAAGAAGGAGAGGAAAAACTCGAATCCACCTCTGATGCCGTGGAATCCATTAATAACAGCATAAACATCATTCAGGATATGACCCAGCTGATAGCATCTGTTGCTTCACAGACAAATCTGCTGGCGATGAATGCGGCCATCGAGGCTGCGCATGCCGGTGAAGCGGGAAAAGGCTTTGCCGTAGTTGCCGATGAAATACGAAAGCTGGCTGAAGCAACCTCGAACCAGTCAAAGGAAATTGCCGCTGTTCTGGGAAATGTGATATCAAGAATCGATAATGCTGACAATGCAAGCAAGGCATCGCGGGAAAGTTTTAACCTGATTTACAGCCAGATAGAAAACGTGGCCAGGGTCTTCACTGAAATAACAATGAA
>CAZKOK010000340.1:0-5047 GCA_964554355.1 uncultured Spirochaetia bacterium
TGATATCTGATCGGGAATCCTGCTTGTCGATTGTTTTTACAAGCTTCAGTGCACTGTATATAATTTAAAAGGATTAATTACGGATGAACCTCCCGGCAGGACCAGGTGAAAATGGGGAAGGTCACAGGTATTCTATCCATAGAACCCTGCATTTCCATAATAAAAAATATGAACATATTCCTCTGTTTTGGTATATACTGAAAAAATCAGTAAAAAAATTTTATTACTGATAGAAAAGAATAGTAATATATCAGACATACAGCAGGTCTGATAGTAATCGGCACCTGCCGCGGAATTTTTGTGTGGAGCAGTAAATTCGTATTGCGGCAGGAATGAATCGCAGAGGGTAGAAATATGAATCGCCTGATTGGAACATGGTTATTTTTGCGTGCAATATTCAGCACTAATATTGTTATACTATATAAATGGCTGGCTTACGTGAAAAATTTTGTTGTGCCGGATGCTGAAGAGTTTTTTGTCCAGGGCGTATGGGATAAGTGGCCTGAAGTAAATCCGGCAATAAGGCAGATGGAAATTCTTTTTGAGGCTGATTCTCCGCAGCCGGGGGACATGATCCTTGATGTCGGGTGCGGATACGGGGGATTTGCCGGAATGTGCAGGAAGCGTTTCCCTGAAGTAAAAAGTATTATCGGGGTGGATATCAATAAAAACCACACAAAAGAGGCGGAAAAAAAATTCGGAGAACTTCCGGGCGTAAGTTTTATCACGGGCGATGTGACGGAAATCATATCACCTGATAATCCGGGTTTTTCCGGCTCTGCTTTCGATAAAATTTATCTTAATGAAATAAGTCCGGAATTAAGCCCGGACTCATTCGATAAAATCGTACATTCCTGTTACCGGCTGCTTTCACCCGGCGGAAGCATGATCCTGTTCACACTGACTGTAGATGCAAAACCGAAAACGTGGCTGGAACAAACGGTTGCGGATATGACTGTCCGCAGGGGAGCGCCGAACCGGGTGCAGATTGAGGGTTCACTTGAAAGAGCCGGTCTGAAATATACCAGAAAGGACCTGACTGACGTATCATCAGCCAGACTGGTTGAGCGGTTTATTGCTGATCCTTCGATATCATCAGCAATACTGTTGTGGCCTTTTTCCGGACTTTTATACAAGATCATTAAAAGCAGCAAGGATATTCTTGACCGGGAGGGGACCTATGCCGTCTCCCTTTACCATGCCGTGAAAAACAAAAAATAAATCCGTGCAAATCTGCGGGCTCCAGTGAGAGCTCAGTCTGAAGGGGATGTCATTTTTATAATAAAATATTGAAGCGCCAGTCATATTCCGGCAGTTATATCTTGTTGAGAATAACAAAACAAGGTGGTAATATGAAAATGATGACAGAAAAGGAAAGAATTCATAAGAGTATTGATTCACTTCCCGACAGCACAAGCCTTGAAGATGCAATTCAGGCCCTTTATGTAAATTCAAAATTTGCAAAAGGTGAAACTGAAATTACGCAAGGGAAAGGCATCAGGAACGATGAAGCTGTAACACTTATGAAATCATGGCAGAAATAGTCTGGGCCCCTTCCGCGCTGAATGATATTAAGGAAATGCATGAATATATCTCCAAAGATGCAATAAAGCATGCTGATATTTTTATTAAAAAATAATAAAAACTGCATTGGAAATTGCTGCGTATCCGGAAAAAGGAAGAATAATTCCGGAGATCAGTCATTATTCTGCAAGGGAAATAATTTTTAGAAATTAGCGGACAATGTACAGAATCCGAAATAATCATGAGATCTGGATAGCTGGTGTTATTCATGGAGCCAGAAACTGGAGTGTATAAGAGAATCGGTAAGCTGTCCTGAGCAAATACACGCACTGTACAGCATTGTCAAGGAAGTCCAGTGAAGGCGAAGCCGGAACGAAAGGCTGTTTTCTTATATCTCAGCATTCTGAAAAAAAAACAGGAACTCTGCAAAAATCATCCGCCATATATCATTTATAAACAAGGACTTGAGGAAACAAACAGAACAATGGAGTATTAAAAATTAAGGCTGTGATAATGACCCGCCGGCGATCCCGGAAAGGTCCTCCTGAATATAGTTCCGGCAGGGATATGCAGTTCTTTTAATGTGCTTTCGATATCCCTGATATAAACCTGATCATCATCTGTCGGGCGATCTATGTGTGCCAGGCATCTCAGGTTTTTCAATAACTTCTCTGATTTATCTGTTATATAGAAATTCTCAGGATTTGATTCGTTCAGTTCTCCTATCACGGTCTTTGTGGCGGCAAAAAATATTTTCCGGTAATCTATATTGTCTTCCTTTTTAATTTTGCAGACAAGAGATTCTATCCTTCGCATCAAAAAGAAGTTCTTTTCCATAACAAACCCCCTGTAAAAAATCATGCCGGACCGGCGTATCTTTCATAACACTTCTATAGTAAATTCTTTTTAATAAAGCCCCTGGCTGGAAACCATGTACCTTAAATATCCATAACATTTAAGTACAGCTTTATTTTACGATGAGACAACAGTAAATACAAAAGAAATCTGCTTGTTTGATCTATAACCCCGGTTATACGGCATTCAGGGTATCTGATGTATTTGAGGAGTGACTGGTGCCCGGGAGTCTTTCTTTTTATAATTCAGCCGTCAGCTTGTCCCTTTCTTCCTGACCTGATTCAGCCGCTTCTTTCAGCTGCAGAAATTTCCGGCCGGTCAGGGGATACCTGACTACCGCCAGTAATGCGAATATGAAAATGACCGCCGGCAGGATCAGCAGAGAAATCCTGATGCCGGTCAGGGTACGTTCGGTCTGCACGGTTAGATCGGCATCGAAATGAAACAGATCCAGAAGCATTCCGGTCATGAACATACCGACTGCGTAACCGGCCTTTATGGCGAAACTTAAAAAGGAAACGGTTATTCCTTCTTTTCTTTTTCCGGTCTTCGCTTCGTTTATTTCGCAGATATCATAGGCCATTGAAAAAACAAGCGTCCAGAAAGTTGAAAAGAGAAAGGCGGCGGCTGTGACGAAAACATAAAGCGTTACCGGGTTGAACTGTGCAAAAATATAAAACAGCCCGGCAGCGGCGGCAATCGCGAAGGCGACGGCCATCGTTTTCCATTTGTCCGTTTTTGAAGAAATTAATCCTGTAAGCGGAACGAAGACAATCGCAAGAATGGTATAGACAAGCATTACGACGGTAATGCGGGATTCGTTGAAGCCGAGATTGTACTGCAGGCCATAGACTATCATGCTCAGAATAAGCCCGATGCCGATGTTGACAAAAAAAGTGGACAGAAGCAGCTTTCTAAAAGATTTGATGGCAAGCAGGGAACGGCAGTCTTTAAGGATGCCGGTAAATGATTTTCCTTTTTCCTCAGGGGAGTGCGGCTTTTCCTTTCCCCTGGTCGCCCTCCAGCTTACCAGGTAAGCCCCGATTACCACTATTCCCGTAAGCAGGCCTGTAACAGCCCAGGCGGCGTTGCTGTTTCCCGTAATCCCTGTAAAGAAATCCACTAAAACCAGGGTAAACGAAACCACTATTACGCCAAGGCTTAAAAATACCTGGGCAACAGCGCGCAGTTTCGTCCTTTCGTTGAATTCGTCCGTCAATTCGGCGCCGAGGGCGATATAGGGAATATCGACCGCCGTGAAACAGAACCAGAAAACGATGTTCAGCACAATGAAGTAAACAGTCTTCAGCGCCACGGATACGTCCGGATTGGTAAAGAGGAGAAACAGGCTGATGCCGAGAGGAACGCAGAAAACAATCATCATCGGACGCCTTCTTCCGAATTTCGATTTAAGATTATCGGAAACATAACCCAGAAGCGGATCCGTAATGCCGTCCCAGGAAACGGCTATCAGAGAAATTATCCCCGCCAGCGCGGGATCAAGTTTTACCGTATTGGTCAGGAAGTAGATAAAATACAGGTAAAAAAAATTGTATGCAATATTTTCACCGAACGATCCGGCACCGTAAGCGATATGCATGCCGGCTGATAGTCTTTTTTTCCCATCATGTGCCATTTTTAATTCCCCTGAGATATCTGTAATATTTTCTCGTAAACCCCTGGGCTTCTTCCTTAAGCCTGTCAACCAGCTGCTGGCATTTGTCTCTGCTGCCGGAAGCGATCGTCTCCCTGAAACGTTCCCGGTATTTTTCCCCCGCGGCGAATGAATACATACTGCGGTGCCTGTCTCCGAGCAGACGGCTGTTTTTATAAATAAGCTCAGGATCGGCCAGACATGAATAGGCAAAGAATATCTGGAAAGTCGTTTTCCTGAACTGGCTTAAAAGCAGTCTGTCCAGAAGCGGCGGAAGGTCCCTTGCGTCAGCATAAGCATTTGGTTCTCTTATGTCGGCATGTTCCTGGCCGTTTCTGTACAGACTCAGGGATTGCTTAAGATAGCTGAAAAACGAAGGCAGGATAAATCTCCTCGGGTCCGTATCAACGGCATTATCGGAATAAAGGAACTTTTCTCCGCATAACATCGCTTTTATGCCGAAATCCACGTCCTCATCGATTTTAGGTTTTCCGTTTTTATAGCTTTGGTGTATTCCGCCAAGCCTGAGGTAAATCCTGCAGGACACGCAGGAATTGACACCGTTGTATATGCCTCCAAAGATACGGCTGAGAAATCCGGACAGGCCGAGGATTTCTTCAGCGCAATTCCTTATCCTGGGCACCTGTTCCAGAAATTCGCGGAAAAAGCCGAAGTTGCTCGAGAAGATCCCGGTCCCGGGATTCTTTCCAATGGCCTCAATCCATTTCTGTTCCCAGTCCCGGGGAAGCCGGCTGTCGGAATCCGAGCAGAGAATGAAATGGTTGTCAGCCCCCTTTTCCGGCAGGTTGTATAAAAGGTATTTCCCGCCGAGTTCCCGCGCCCTGCCGACGCCCTTTGATTTCTCTGAAAGAATGACAGCATGTATGCCTGGATGTTTTTTCAATGTCCTTACGGCGGTTTCGACAGACAAGTCCGAACTGTTGTTATCCACTATTATCAGATTCCCGGACCTGAACGAATTGATGAAAGAGACGATATTCTTTTCCTCGTTAT
>CAZKOK010000341.1:0-5041 GCA_964554355.1 uncultured Spirochaetia bacterium
GAATAAAAAAATAATTTCCTGTATAAATGCTCCTGCAAACCATATCGGCAGAATAATTTTTCTATTTGTTTTTTTCACGGTTTCCACGATTTCCTTTGCCTGCACCATAGTCAGGCTTAATGCCGGGCAGCATGTTTATTTCGGGAATAATGAAGACTGGAATAATTTTAATACCAGGATCTGGTTTGTGCCTGCAGGTGAAAAAACTTTCGGATATACAGCAGTAGGTTTTGATAACGGCTGGGTACAGGGGGGAATGAATGAAAAAGGTCTTGCCCTGGACTGGGTTGCCGGAATTTCCGTTGAGTGGGAAAAGAGCAGTTTCAGAATGGATTATGACGGCGATCTGAGCCGTCTGGTTCTGGAAAAGGCTGAAACTGCAGAACAGGCTGCCCTGATTTTCAGTACATACAACGAATATGGTTTCAGTTATGCAAAAGTACTTATTGCCGATTCCAGCGGTATGTCTGTTCTGGCCGGTTTCAGGGACGGACATCTGTTTATTGAGTATTCATATGACCAGCTGCATTACTACGGATACGGCTATTCACGGATAAAAAGCGCTGTGAATAAACCGGAAGAACTGACAGATCTGCAGGAGCTGTTGGCTGCCTGCAGACAAACCGGAAATTATCCGACCCTTTATTCAAACATTTTCGATCTCGGCCCAAAGAAAATATATATCGCCCCGGACAGACCGTCGGTGCTTTCAGCAGATTTTATACAGCTTGATCTGTATGATGAACTGGAAAAAGGTCTGCATTATTATTCACTGCCCGATTTGAAGAATGAAATTGATAATCCGCTGTATTCTGAAAAACCGGTTTTACGAATTGAATGTTTTATAGACGGAAGTGACAAAATTATAATAAAGGGAAACTCAATTTCTTATGAACATCTGAATTGGGACCTGCCGGGAAAATGGAACAACGGCAATGAACCGACGATTATTAATGGCAATGAGTGGTTTCCGAAATGGTCAGGCGATAAAAGCAGAAATTACATACTGCCGGACGATTTTTTAAAATATCCCTTATCCGATGCAGAAGTAATCAGCAAAACCCCCAGAGGAAACGTAAAAATCCTTAATTATCCTTCGGCAGATAACGGCAACCAGCTGGAAATTCTGATTGACGATCCTCAGAACGGTGCGGCCTGGTATGTTATAGATATTTACATATAAGATAGTGTTCAGTTGAATGAGTAAAGAGAATATAATACGGGTAATCCGCAGTTTTTCAGCATATAAAAGCGCATAACAAAATGATGAATTGTAAATGAGGTATATTAATAGCAAGTTTTTTATATGGGTGTATTATGAATATAAATGAGTTTCCGGAAGGAATTGATCTCGGAAAGATGCCGTGCTGGCCGCAGAATGAGAAATGGATCGGGAAGAAGCTGTGCGATGTTATAGAACCTGATTCAGTTGAAAAAATAATCCTGCTGATGGCAGTGACAAGTGCTCCCGCAAATATAGATTTTATGGGCATTTTTCACAGCATTTCCAGTGAATATGTGTTTGAAAAAAAGCCTGACGACTGGCATGAAAATTACTGGATATATGATGCAATTCTGATAACAGACAAGGGTAAGTATTTTCATTTTCACTCAAACCACGACTGGATCTACCTGATCAGCCAGACCGCCCACGGATTTGCCCGGAAGTCTGAAAAACAAAAGACCGGTCTATAAAACCAGTCTTTTAAATTCTACTCGCTTGTTGAAAAAATTTACGAGAAAACCGACTTTGCAGCCTTAAATGTACATGTAGTTAAGCAACTGTGCTTTGTAAGAATCTGAAAAAGCATTTACAGCTTTCACTTCAATTACAACCTTGTTTTCTACAATGATATCCGCATAATAATTCCCAATCAATTCACCTTAAAAACAAACAGGCAATTTAACCTCACTTTTATTTAACAGACCTGTTTTGCTGATGCATTTCTGCAAAGCAAGTTGGTACAATTTTTCCGGAAGTCCCGGGCCAAGACCATCCATTACCCTGTAGAAAGTTCCAATAATCTTTTCAGTCAAATCCTGATACAACATCCTGTGTACCTTCTTTTCTTCGTTCTTTACGGTTCCACTTTTCTGCCTGTCAGGAATCCTCCGAAGGAGGGCTTGCCTTGTTCTTGACAGGCAGAAAATGGAAAGTAAAATTAAAAAAAATGAAGTACATTTTTAAAAAAGGTAAACAAACAGCTTTACTATTAATTATTTCACTGACTACAGTCGTCCATTAATGTCCGCGGCACATTTTTTCGTTTGCATCATCGGCTAACAGCTGTTATAGTCCACATATGATCAGTATTTACACAGACGGCGGATGTTCCGGAAACCCGGGACCCGGCGGGTGGGCTTATGTCATTCTTGCCGGCGGAAAGGAAATAAGAAGATCCGGCGCAGACGGCAGTACCACAAACAACCGGATGGAGCTTACCGCAGTAATAAAAGCGCTTTCGGATGTATATAACTCACCTGAACTTGATTCTGACAGGGTTGAATTAAGCACCGATTCGCAGTATGTGCAGAAAGGCATAAGCCTGTGGATAAAATCATGGAAAAAGAACGGCTGGAAGACCGCTGCAAAAAAGCCTGTAAAAAATCAGGACCTGTGGAAAGAACTTGACAGAATAAATTCAGGTCTGTCAGTCAAATGGCTATGGGTAGAAGGGCATGCAGGCAATAAATACAACGAAATCTGCGACTCCATTGTTAAAAAAGAGATGAATATCTGAATCACCACTGCTTTTTCGTCAGTTTACCTTTGTATGTGTAATTTAAAAGAGGTATCAGCTGATGAAAATTTACAGTTACTCTCCGGCAGGCTACGAGGGATATCTTGTAGACATAGAGACAGACATACGCAGAGGGCTTCCGGGTATAGATATAGTCGGTCTGCCTGACGGCGCAGTCAGGGAAGCCCGGGACAGAATACGTATAGCAATAAAAAGAAGCGGATTTGATTTTCCCAACGGCAGGATTGTAATTAATCTGTCACCTGCAGGAGTAAGAAAGGGAGGAGCGTTTCATGATCTTGCTCTTGCACTTTCACTTCTGGTAGCAGATGGTCAGGTAAATTTCAATACAGAAAAATTTCTTGTTTCAGGAGAGCTGCAGCTTTCCGGAAAAGTCCTTCCTGTCAATAACATTGTATCGGCAGCTGCATGCGCCATTGATAACGGCATAGATAACTTCATAGTCCCTGAAGAAAATTATTCTGAAGCTGCATCGCTGGGCAGGGGAAGGATTATTCCAATCAAGTCTCTTGAGCAGGCTGTGGAAATACTTGATTACGGAATGCTTGATGAATATGACAATCCTGTTCAGGATGTCAGGACCGGTGAGAGTTTTACTCAGGGTGACTTTTCAATGCTCAGGGGGCAGAAAAGACTTAGGAGAGCGCTTGAGATTGCAGCTGCAGGCAGTCATCATGTGCTGATGTTCGGACCGCCGGGTGCAGGAAAAACCCTTGCTGCAAGATGCTTCCCTTCAATTCTTCCGGACCTGAATGAAGATGAAACAATAGAAATTACAAGGATTTTTTCTGCAGGAAACCCGGCAAGCGGAATAATATCAAGACCGCAGTTCCGTGCTCCGCATCATTCGGCATCATGTGAAGGGATTCTGGGAGGTGGTCAGAAAATAAGTCCCGGAGAGATTTCCTATGCACATAACGGGGTGCTTTTCCTGGATGAAGCACCTGAATTCCAGAAGCGTCTGCTGCAGGCATTAAGAGAGCCTCTGGAGGAGGGTATTGTAAGGATTGTGAGGGCGGGCCGCAATTACTGGTTCCCTGCAAGATTTCAGCTGATTATGGCTTCAAATATCTGTCCCTGTGGAAGTCTCGGCAAAAACCGGGGCATCTGCAAATGCAGCGAAAAGGAGATACAGCGTTACTGGGACAGAATCGGAGGGGCCTTGCTGGACAGAATAGACATGCGTCTTCCTGTTGAACCGGTTGATTCGGATGTCCTTCTTAATGGTGAGGCTGAAGAAAGCAGCAGCATAAGGAAGAGAGTAGATCAAGCTCTGGGAATACAGAAAGAAAGATACTCGGGAATGTATTTCTCAAGGAACAGTCACCTTCCTGTGGATATGATAAATAAGTTCTGCCGGCTTGATGAAGAAGGGGCAGCGGTAATTAAGCAAGGGCTTGAGAAACTGGGACTTTCATCAAGAGCCGGACATTCAGTTCTGAAGGTTGCAAGGACAATCGCGGACCTTTCCGGAGAGGATTCCCTGAAAAAGGAACATGTTCTGGAAGCTTTGGAATACAGACGATACGGCGATGGGGATTATTACTGGTACTCCTGAAACAAACTGACTTTCCCTGACAGATTATATACTCGCGAAATACAGTGTTTATCTGAAGAGATCAGCTGAAGGTTTATTTCTTGCGGAGTAATCCGGTGGAAGGCTAAAGCCGGTTCCGCATTTCCCGTTCGGCAGCTTTGTTCAGGTCACGTTCTTTAATAGCCTGACGTTTGTCGTACATTTTCTTTCCCTTGCCGATTCCGATTTCTATTTTGATCCGGCCTTTTTTCAGATAGACTTTCAGCGGGAAAAGGGTAAAACCTTTTTCTTCAGTTTTTCTTATCAGTTTTTTTATTTCCTGTTTGTGGGCAAGCAGAATTCTTGTGCGGTCCGGTTCATGGTTTTCATGGGTCCCCATAGGATACTGTGAAATATGAAAACCTACCAGTTCAAGCTGATTGTTATTAATCCTTGCATATGAATCGGAAAAAGAAAATTTACCGGTCTTGATTGATTTTACTTCTGTTCCGGCCAGCACAATACCGCATTCAAGGCTTTCATCTATCGAGTAATTGAATTTGGCTTTTTTATTCTGGGCAAGTATTTTTATGTCTTCCATATCCTATAAAGTCCGGCTATTCCCTGGAAACAGCCACGCGGAATCCGAGATATGGAGTGCACCAGTCAGGAGCCTGAAAACCTCTTACTGCCGGAGTAATAGAAGCCTTGTCACTGGCCCATGAACCGCCCCTGACTGCTTTTTCGGCAGCACTGGTACTGG
>CAZKOK010000342.1:0-5033 GCA_964554355.1 uncultured Spirochaetia bacterium
TGTGAAAAAATATAAAACAAAAGTCAGGAAAAACCAGATGGCATCTGTGGAAATCCGTGAATGCAGATACGGTCTAGGACTGTTCGCCAGGGAAACAATACATTCAGGGGCGTTCATCGGCGAATATACCGGATACCTTCAGCAGGGAAACGGCGATGAGTACAGCTGGGATTATCCGGAAATACCCGGTTTTCCGGAACTTGAAATTTCTGCATTGAATGGCGGTAATGAAATGCGCTTTATCAACCACAATCACAAACACAACTGCATAGCAGAACATTTTCCGGTTGACGGAATGTATATAATCATTATACTTTCCTCAAAATACATCAAGCCTGGTCAGCAGCTGTTCCTTGATTACGGCGACGAATACTGGCTTGATGATAACAGGGAGCTGATAATTGAATATTGAAACTGTAGCTGTTTTCTGCGGATCTTCCCGGGGAGCCAGACCCGAATACATTGATTCCGCTGTCGGGACCGCGAGAATCCTTGCTTCAAAAAATCTTGATCTTGTATTCGGGGGCGGAAATGTCGGCCTTATGGGTGCTGTCTCAAACGCTGCTGTTGAAAACGGAGTTAATGTTACGGGTGTAATCCCCGAAAGAATTGCCGGGATGGTTAATCCGACTGAAGGAATAAAGCTGATTACCGTAAGTACAATGCATGAAAGGAAGCAGACGATGTATGATCTTTCCGATGCCTTTCTGATACTTCCGGGAGGAATCGGAACGCTTGAAGAGGCTTTTGAAGTATGCACATGGAACCAGCTTGGTTATATGTCAAAGCCTGTCTGCTTTTTAAATACTGGCGGATTCTACAGCAGATTAAGGGACTTCCTTACAGCTGCAGTTGAAGAAGGATTTCTTAAAAATTATCATTACAGCCAGATCCTGTTTGAGAATACGCCTGTGAATGCTGTTGAGCGTATTCTTGAATTCAAGCCTGTATACATCAATAAACTCTGACATACGGCGATGTATAAAAAACTGTCAGAAAATGAATTGATATGTATACTGTATGTATCAGGTCCAGGGAAGAATGAAAATGATAAACCCGCTGGAAATACGTTCCGATTTCCCCTTTTTCCATAATAATCCCGGACTTGTTTATCTCGATAACGCCGCTACAACACAGAAACCGTCAGCGGTAATTGAACGCATATCGCGTTTTTATGAATCTGAAAATACCAATATTCACCGCGGAATATATGACAAAGCCGAAAAGGCAACAGAATATTTTGAAACTGTCAGAAAAAAAGCTGCTGATTTTATTAATTGCAGTAACCCCCAGGAAATCATATTCACATCGGGAACAACTGAAGGCATTAATATGCTTGCAAAAATGCTGGGTGAAACACTAAAAAGCGGTGACAGGATAGTTTTCTCCGAGGCCGAACATCACGCCAACATTGTGCCGTGGCAGATCCTTGCCAGTAACAGGAGACTTGATAGCGGGCATATAACACTTAAGGACAATCTTGAATATGATACGGACAGTATTCAAAAGATAATCACGCAGGATACGAAAATTGTAAGCATAAGCCAGTGCAGCAATGTCACGGGAAAATCATATAATACTGAAAAAATCACAGAAGCAGCTCACAAAGCCGGGGCAGTTGTTATTGTTGATGCTGCACAGTCAGTACCGCACTTTCCTGTGGACATACAGAAACTCGGCTGCGATTTTCTTGTATTTTCCGGACATAAAATGTGCGGACCAACAGGAACCGGCATACTCTGGGGCAGATCCGAATATCTGGAAAATCTTGAACCTCAGTCAGGTGGCGGAGATATGATACGTTCTGTAAAGCTTGATCACTCGGAATGGAACACCTTTCCGTATAAATTTGAACCTGGTACACCGAACATTGCCGGCGTAATAGGACTGGGCGAAGCTTTTGATTATATAAAACAGACTGGAATAAAAAATATAGAGGAATATCTTAAAAATATCAGCACTTATGCATATGAGATGCTTAAATATATCCCTGGAATAAATATTATCGGGTCTGTCCCCAATACTACAGGAATTTATTCGTTTTATCATGATTCAATACATCCGCACGATCTTTCGCATATACTGAATAAATACGGGATATGTGTAAGGGCAGGGAGGCACTGCGCTCATCCGCTTCATACAAAACTCGGAATTGCTTCAAGTCTTCGTTTGAGTCTTTATTTCTATAATACTGTTGATGAAATTGAAATATTCGCTGATAAACTGAAAAAAGCTGTTTCACTTTTCTGAAATTTAATATCAGATTATAAGTATGGACATTTATAACAGTATAATAATGGAGCATTTCCGGGATCCTGTGAACTTCAATAATAATATCAAAGGTATTTATTATGAAAATACTTCCTGCGGAGATTCGATAACTGTAAATCTGGATATAAACAGCGATCAGACTGTATCAATGACATATTTTTCAAAAGGCTGTGCATTATCTGTCGCATCTGCATCGATCCTAAGTAAGATAATTACAGGAATGGATCTTGTCTCTGCCACAGATCTTGTCAGACGCTTTTCTGAAAACAGCAAGGACGGGGATTTTTCAGATTACAGTGAACTGGAGGCCCTTCAGTCCATGAATGCATATTCATCAAGGATTAACTGTATAAAACTTCCCTGGCATGCGGTATTATCTGAAATTAATGAAAAATATTATAAAAATAAGTGAATTTTAAGAACAGCGCCGACCGAAATTTGAATACGGAGGCTTTGTCTTTTTAATGAAAATAGATCCCAGATTATACTGCTATTACGGTGCCGAGCGCACCGATGAAATTTACAATCTTGTAATGGAATTCAGCAAGGATATCACTATCAACTGCATGCAGAATGACAGGATCTCGATCAAGGGATTTAAGATGCTTTTGGAAATTGACGGCCGGGAAGAAGTGGTTGTTACAGAAGATTATAAAAAAGACGCTGAAAACTGGATAAATACCGAATATCAGAAAAATGAGTAAAAAAAGATTTTTATTAATAACAAAATGTAATTTGACTCAATTCTGAATCAGGAATAATATCTTACAAATGGATACTGAAAAAATATATTTAATAATTCTGTTTTTTAATATGTGCACTGCTTTTGTTTTCTCGGGAATAAATATATTTATTCCCAAGTTTGTTCTTAAAGAAAACGGTGAGGCACGTCTTTTTATAAGCATAAATATCTGCGCAGTGCTTCTTCTGTTTTTTCTTATGAAGATTTCATGGTTCAGTTTTTATCCTGAATATTTTTTTTATTTAATAAATAAATCATTATCTGTTTTCCTGAGTTTTTCGGTTTTTGTTCTTCCTTTTTTTATCCATACCTGTTTCAGTTCCAGGCTGAAGAAATTTTTCAATATTTTGTTTCTGCTTACTGCCGTATCAGGTATAATTCTTACCATAATTACCAACAGCAACATCACGCTTATATTTCTTCTGGCAATGATGATATACCTTCTTGTTTTTCTTTTAGCTGCATATTTAAAAGATATCAGAATCAGAAAAAACGCCCTGTTCATCGTAAAACCGTTTGCCGTGCTTTTTATAATTTCACTGCCGTTTCTTGTTTACGACCTGTATCATAGTATAGGAAAATATTTCCTTAATTATCCGTATTCACAGATGAGTTATTCCTTTTTCCCTTTTTTCTATTCATCTTTATCAATTGTTATATACATATTTTCCAGAAAAAGCAGCAGCGCAATCTTCTCCAGAATTTCTTCTCTTGAAACTGATAAAAAAAATAACAGGGAAAACTTCAGGAAAATGCTGTCAATTCGTGAGCTTGAAGTATCCGATCTGCTTTTTGAAGGATCAAGGAACAAGGAAATTGCCGACAGACTGAATATATCCGTTCCTACAGTAAAAAAGCATATAAGCAATATATTTGCAAAGGCCTGCGTATCATCCAGAATTGAACTAATCAATTCGGATTTTTCTGCTGCAGTGCCTGGAACTATCCCGAATTACAACCAAAATACAACCAATGGACCATTCTCCTTCTTTTCACGTATTTGTAAACTTAATGAAAAATACAGTAAAGAGGAGTTGTTTATGGTAAAAAGAAGAATCATCAGTATTTTTTCAATAATCTGTGCTGTTGTTACCGTTGCTGCAGCCGTTTTCATCGGCTGCAGCACAATTAAAAAGAATGCAGAATCAGTGTCTCCTGCAGATCTTTCTGCGGAAGATATTAATTGGTCGTTCGACAGTCTGCTTGCAAAAGACGCATCCTATGAAAACAGCGACAATTACTGGGAACCGTCAGATCCAAAAAGCGAAGGAATTAATGAATATGCATTAAAGACCCACCTTGAGCTTTGCATCCGTACCGGGGCCGACGCAGTCGTGGTAGCGCACGGCAATAAAATTATCTTCGAGTGGTATTCAGACAGATATACGCCGCCCGGTTCCGCCATGTCCAGTACCAAAAGCGTAACAAGCCCGCTTTTCGGAATAATGCAGGACAGCGGTCTTGTCTCGGTAAAGGACCATGTCGGAGACTATATCCCTTCCTGGCAGACAGGCCGGCGCGGCGATGTAACGCTTTACAATCTGCTTACGATGACTGCAGGGATAAAGCGTGTTTATCAGACTGATGGTCAGAGTGTCGGCTATGTTTCCGGCAAAAACGAATCGTTATCGGACTTGTACCGGATTATCCTGCCGGAGAAGTCTGGGATTACAGCAATGAAACAGCACAGCTTTTATCTCCGGTACTTGAAACTGCCTCGGGCATGAAATTTGATGATTTTGCCCTGAAAAACCTTTTTCAGCCGCTGAATATGTCCATGAGTTCCATGTATAACCCTCTCGGCGATGTTTTTACATATGCCGAAATGAGGACAACCCCGAGAGACTTTCTCCGTCTGGGCGCCATGGTTAAAAACGGAGGTATCTGGAACGGTAAACAGATCCTCAGCAGCGAATATATAAAAGAAATGCTTACCGCAATACCACAGGAGAAAAACTACGGCTACTTATGGTGGGTTTATGAAGAAGAATACGGGCTGGACGGATACGGCACCGAAGGG
>CAZKOK010000343.1:0-5022 GCA_964554355.1 uncultured Spirochaetia bacterium
TTTTTTGCTATGGATATCATGCTGTACCTCCCTCTGCTGAGGTTTTTCTCCCAGCTCTGACCGCAATTCTTGCCGCCTTTATCATTGCTTTCTTTTCCTTGTAAAGCGCTACTTCGTCCTTGTTCCTGAGGATAAAGAACAGTCCTGCCGAGAGAAAACCGATTATTACAAACAAAATCATACTTGCGGCAGCTGCACGGTTGAAAAAATAGCTGCCTGCGAAAGCCTGATTATATATAAACATACTTGCTGTAAGCGTTGTATCATTAGGTCTTCCCAGATTAAACAGGAATGGAATGTCGAACATTGTCAGTCCGCCTATCATACTGGTAATAAGGACATAGAGAACTATGGTTTTAAGACTGGGCAGGGTTATCCTGAAGAAGGTCTGCCCTGCTGATGCTCCGTCAATTTCGGCAGCTTCAAAAAGTGATGGACTGATGCCCATGATCCCGCCGATAAGTACCAGCATTGTATTCCCGTACCACATCCAGAACTGGATAAATGAGATTATAAGCCTGGACGCCGATGCTGACTGCATAAAGTAAAATGCTTCTTCACGTACACCCATACTCAACAGAAGATCATTGATAGGCCCTTTCGGATATCCGAACATTACATTAAAAAGTATGGCGACAGTAGCCGCAGTAATTATATTCGGCATATAAAACAGGATTTTAAAAACACCCTGGGCCCTGGTTTTAAAGCGCCGGTTGGTAAACCAGGCGGCAAGAAGAAGCGCAAGAACCATCTGCGGAATGAAGTTTAAAATCCAGATTATCAGGGTGTTTCCCAGTGATTTTCTGAAAGAAGGGTTTCCTATTATTGATTTAAAATTGCCAAATACATCAGGCAGTATTTTAAAGCCGGTCTTTCCTATACCCTTTAAATCCGTAAAACCAATGGTAATAGTATAGAAAACCGGATATAAGGTGAAAATACAGAATGCCAGAACAAATGGTATGCAAAATATATAGCCGTATTTCGCATAGCTTATACTCTTGTGACGTATTGGTTGGATGCTGTTTTGCTCCATGGGTTTTAACCTCCGGTAAAACTGATAAAATTACTGATTTTCATGTATCGGATATTCTTTTCTGTGAGATCCCGGCAGCCTTAATTTCTGCCGCTGGATATTAAATGCTGCGTGAAAGCCTGATTATGGTTTACCTGAAATTCATAAATGCCTGAATACAGGTTTTATCTACAGAAGCCCCACGATAACTGCAGAAAATCTTTCTGCATGAAAATATCGGATACAAAAAAATAAGGAGCGAACGGATAATTCCGTCCGCTCCAGTGGCTGAAAAACTATTTTACGACAATGTCAAGATTGTCTTTTACCTGCTGTTTGAAATCAGCAATGGCCTGAGCACGGGATTTGTTGCCGTTTGTGTATTCACGAACCTGATCACGGAAGAACCTGTTGATAGTTTCATCGTACTGAGTTTTGTTCGTACCTGTTGCAAATGCACCTGCAGGAACAAATACGTCAAACATGTTCTGTCCGCCGAGGAAGTCGAGTTTACCGTTTGATTTAGCCATTACAGTACCGGAAGCAACAGCGTCTTTTGTAGGATTGTCAGTATTGAAAGTTCCGTTTGCCCAGTAGTACTGGAGACCTTCTGTGGAACTGTCAAGTGTAATCCATTCAATGATGTCGCCGAGAACGTCTTTAACTTTGCTGTCCTTGTTGGCAATAACCCATGTACCGCCCCAGAAGAAACCAACAGGGGGTTCACAGATTGCCCAGTCACCCATTGTGTCGCCGCAGTTATTATACATTACGTAGTTGATAAGCCATGCAGGACCAAAGTAACCAAAAACCTTCTTGGGACCGGCGTCTTTCATGTCTGCAAACCAGGCATCTGTCCAGTCCTGAGTGTCATTGTGGTAACCATTGTCTTTGAGTTTCTTGGAAATGTCCAGGAATGCTTCCCTTGCAGGATCGATATAGAGTTCGCCGTTAACAATCCAGCCCTTTTCTGAGCCGTTTTCTACAGCATGCCATACATCGCCGTCACCGGAAACGATTCCGTATCCTTTTGCTTTAAGAGCAGCAGCTGCACTCATAAACTTGTCCCATCCCGGGCCGATTTTGTTTTTGATTGTTGCAGGATCATCTGTTCCAAATACGTCTTTTGCAATTGAGCGGCGGTAAATGAAAGCGCCGCCAGTAGCCTGATAGCCGAGACCAACAAGGTCGCCTTTGGGGGTGGTTCCGATATCTACAGTATACTGTGCGATATCAGCTTCTTTTAATTTTTTAGCTACATCAATACCGAGGCTTTTATAGCTGGCAGCATAGTTATACATATCGCCCTGTGTGTATTTGAGAACGAATGCAGATTCTGCTGTGTACATATCAGGCGCATCTGAGCCGCCTGCAGCGAGAGCCTGGTCAAGGGCCGGCTGATAAGCACCGTCTGTAGTAGCAATAATAGTCACATTGACTTCGTAATCGAAATCCGGATTCAGTTCCTTGTACTTATCAAGCATCTTGGGAACTTCGTCTGTAAAACTCCACAGATTAATAACTTTTGGACCAGCAGTACCATCTTGTGATCCTTTTGCAAACACCATGCCGGTTGTCAGCATGAGCAATATCAGTATTGCCATTATTTTTTTGTGCATGCAATTCCTCCTTTTAAACTTTCTTTTATTCACTCTGCATATCGCAGAGTGAAAATCTCATTGAATGATATCATAGCTTTTTTTAACCGTAAAGTACTATTTGCTTTCTTTCGCTAGAAAGTTGATAGAATTAACCAATTTTAAGGAAATATCTGTTCTGCAGGTGTTTTTCCCTAGATTTGAAATGCCAAATTCATCTATCGGCCCCGGGATGTAACGACGGAAAGCACGGAAGAATATTTCCTGATCTATAGAATTCGCTGTTATCTGCAATAAACCGATTAATACTGAATACGGCAAATATTCCGATCAGGAAATATTATGGAAAACCCGGATAATTATATAAATATCACTGACTTCAGGAACAAGTTCTGGTATCATTAACGGGGGGCAGAAAATACTATTTGATTCCGGATAATCGTCTGTGTAATAAAAGGGCAAAATCAGCTGCGAATATGGCAGCTTGCGAATCCCGATGAAAAGGATATTGGAAATGGGAGAAAAATCGGAAAAACTATCAAAAACAATCAAATTATCGGTTCCGGCTGGCGTTTTCCTGATCTTCGGCGGCGGAAGATGGATAAATCTGGCACTTGTCAGCAGCAATGATTATATTTCTGCGGCAGGGTGGGCTGTCCTCTATGGACTGACCCTGGCTTTCATGTTCTTTTTTGCTGCTGATCTGGTGCTTGCCAGGGGAATGCTTCTGAACAGAATAAATGCAATCAGGGTCCTGGTGTTATTCATTGTTGTCATAACGATTGCAAACAGTCTGGTAAAGGAATTTATATGCGAATATGCAGTGTATATTTTCCTGCCGGAAATTTTCCTGCTTATACTGATATTCATCCTTTTCGGGATTCTTTCAGGCAGAGAAAACATTGATTATCAGCTGGATATGGAGAATATTCTGCCGGAAACATACCGAAAGAAACATCCCGTTAAAACTTTTCTGGAGTTGCTGTTCAGGCTTTTTCCGTATCCGGTGCCTGTCGGTCTTTACAGAGCAGGAAATCCGTCTGAAAAGTCGCCTGTTATTGTAACCGGGAATTATGAGCTTACAGTGCGCAGGGTAGTACGGCAGATAAATGAAACGGACTGCTGGCTTCTGGTCTGTGATTCACGCGGCATAAATATCTGGTGTTCAACCCTGGCCGCTCATTTCGGGACGGAAAAGATCATTAAGGCAATTGAACACACCCGGCTTGCACAGAAAACGAAAAACCGGAATCTTCTGCTTCCTCAGCTATGTGCCGCAGGTGTTGATATAAACCGGATAAGGAAAGCGACGGGATTCAGCTGTTGTTTCGGGCCCGTTAAAATCAGCGATCTGAAAATATATTCTGCAGATCATGACAACAGGGAGATAAGGAAGGTAACATTTACAGCAAAAGAAAGACTGGAAATGGCCTTCGGTACATTGATAATACCGGTAATTATTCTGTCTTTAATATTCAATTTTATAAACCCGGGGATGCTTTTTATAATTATTCCTTCTGTATATGGACTCTCGTTTTTAAATGCGTATTTATATCCTTTCCGCATTTTTAAAAATATCCGTCTCTGGTCGATGTTCCTGGCCGCTTTGGTATTCGTTTTCTTTATATTGCTTATGCTTATAACAGAACAAAATTTCTGGATTTATAATATTACCCTTACTTTATCCGTAATCTATCTGGTGAATGAATTTGAAGGCTGGTCTCCAATGGTCAAATTCAGCATGACATCGGCATATAAGCATGCTTCAATTGTTATTGATGGAGAAAAATGCACCGGCTGCGGAACATGCATTGAAGTATGCCCAAAGGCAGTATATAAGATCGGGAATAAAAAGTCTGAAGTCTCAAAATCTGATGAATGCATATCATGTAAATCCTGTTTTATACAGTGTCCTGCCGGCGCAATAAATCATTCCGCAGAATCTATTGACGAATCACTCTGATAATCGGCTTTTCTCCGGTATTTATATCCGAACTCTGAATAAAGTTGACAAAAATAATAATCATTATTATATTATACCCATAGGGGGTATGGGTATATGATGAATGAAAGGCAGACTTCGGAAGCTTTAAGACGTCTTTCCCGTATTGAAGGGCAGATAAGGGGAATACGGAAGATGATTGGTGAGGGAAGATACTGTATTGATATCCTTACCCAGACCAGGGCAATATCTGCTGCATTGAATAAGGTCGAGACCATGATCATGAAACAGCATCTGGAGACCTGCGTTGCAGAAAGTCTTGCCGGCAGTAATAAGCAGGACAAGGAAACAAAAATCGGGGAAATCATGGAGGTTTTTTCACGTTTTAACAGATAGGGAAGGAGAATGTATCAGGAGGTTAATATGAATATTTTCAGGAGAATAAAAAAATGCTGGAATGCATACCT
>CAZKOK010000344.1:0-5020 GCA_964554355.1 uncultured Spirochaetia bacterium
AAGCGGCTACACCATAGAAGCGGCGCTTGAACAGTCCAGAAACGTAATAAGTTCGCTTCCTCTGGCTGACGGGATCAGCGCAATCAGGGACAACCTGGTAAGAGGGAATGATTTATCCTGGTGTTTTTCAAAAACGAAAATATTTCCTGCGGTTTTTTCAAGATGGACGCTGATCGGTGAAAAAACAGGAAACATTACGCCCGTATTCGGCAAACTGAAAGATTACTACTCAAATGAGCTTGAAAACAGGACAAGCCGGGTAATGAACCTTGTTGAACCGATAATAATTGCGGCGGTGGGTATAATTCTGTTAATCGCCATAATTACATTAATTTTACCCATGCTGGATATTTATTCGATATGATTGTAAACTGAAACATCAATGGCAGAGAGATTTTTTACAGGGAATTACGGTCCCGAAAACAGAATATCACCCGGTTCTCTATTGTTCCTTTCAAGGAAAGACTATCTGTTCTACAGGTTTGATTTTCCTTCAATAACCATACAGGACATGAATGCGTTCATCAGATTAAGGCTTAAGAACCTCTATCCGGGCAATCTTGAAGACACCCGCTGGTTTTATTTCGTGCAGGAAAAGAACATCATCGTCGCCGTTCTGACAAAACAGAAATATGAACAGCTTAAAAAGTCCGGACAGCTCGAAAAAGCCCTGCTGCCGCCAAGCTGCCAAAAAAAATACAGCACTGGAAATGATTTTGACGCCCTTGTGCATTATCCGGACTGCTATGAACTCTTTTCGGTAAAGGACGGCTGCCTTGCCGACTCGCATATTTTCGCCGTTACCGGAAAGGCCGATACCGAAAAGCGGCTTTGCCAGGCCATCGACAAGTTCTCCGGGTCGGAAAAACTTTATATCTTTGATGATTCGGATATGCCGGGCCTTAAGGAAACGATAAACCGCAATTACGGCAATTCCGAACATTTCAGCGAAGACCGGTTTTTTCATACGGGAAAATCAAATCTGTTCAGGCTGACAAAAAAGACCATGACATCGTTTCCGGTCCCGACGGGGCTGCGGGTCATGATTTATCTGTTCGTATCCGCTGTTCTTTTGTTCCTTACCGCAGAAGAATATCTTTCAGCCAAAAATGAAATAATCTACAGCCAGAACAAGCAGATAAAGGAACTTGAGCTTCAGATAACCAAAACAGAAAGCAGGATTGAACAGATAGAGCAGTATAAAAGCGAACTTGATGAAATAAGCGGGCGCGAAGGTATTCATGTCTATTCGCTTATGTCGAACCTTGCGGAACTGATGCCGGACGCGATCATTCAGACCCTGCTGGTTTCCGGCAGGGACTTTGAAATTACGGGTCTTCATGAAAACTCGTACAAGCTGGTCGATGATATAAACAAAAGCGGCAGAATCGGCGAACTCAGACTGAGGTCCGCAGTTCCTGATGCCGAAAGCGGCAGGGAATCTTTCGTTATCTCGGGGAGCCTGCCATGAGCAACACTGCAAGGGAAAGAAAAATTCTTCTTGTGATATTCTTCTCGCTTTTTGTCATTGCCGCGATCATTCTTGTCAGCAATATTTACCTTCCCGAAATCAGGAAACTTGACAGGCAGATTGAGGCTAACCGCATTAAAATTGAAGAACTTTCGGGCAGCGTATATTATGAAAAATCGCTTGATGAACAAATTGCCATACTTTCGGCATTTATAAACGCCAAAAAGGAACGGTTTTATAACGAAGGAGAAATTACGACGGTCCTGTTTGCCGACATGGTAAAGGAAATGATAAGGAAAGAAGGTCTTTATGTAAGCAACTTCAAGATGTCTTCATCGGAAAAAGACCCGATTTCAGAATTCAGCATAAAGGGAGAAAGCGCTTCGTTTATTGTTTTCCTTGAAAAACTGTACAAACTTGAAAACAGCGTCAGGGTCCCTTATTTAAGGCTTGCTGCCGAAAAAGACGGGAACTGCACGGTAACATTCAGGATAGGTTATGAAGAAAATTAAAGCGTATATTTTTGACATAATTTTCATCTCTGTCGCCATGATCTGTCTGATGGTTTACGCTTTTTCCTCACCGGACAGAACCGGCGGCAGACAGACATTCAGTTTTCCCCGATATGAAAGCGGTGAACTTCTTGCCAGCGAAGAAATATACATGACGCCTGCCCGGAACATAGCGGCCCTGTTTCCTGCAAAAAAAGCAGCTCCGCGGCCGGCGGAGCCCCGCACGGAGCCCAAAGCGGCTGAAAAACCGGTCGTAAACAGCACCTATCTTAAATTTGTTACAACCAAAACCGGCGATAACGGAAAGAAGATATATATTGTTATGGACAATACCATAATGAGACTTTATGAACTGGTTCCCGGCAAGACTGTCAACGGCCTTAAACTTGCAGAAGACCAGGGCAGCTATCTGCTTATCGAGGATTCTGAAACGATCCAGAAAGTAAAGAAGGAATAGAACATGAAAAAGACGATTATCTTAATGTTTTCAGCTCTCGTTCTGCTTGCATCCTGCCAGACAGTAAAGGACCCCGGCGATTTTACAACCGCACCCCTTATGGGAATGGTTTATTATGCCGGAAACAACGCCTGTTCAAATGCCGCGGTAACAATTTCGGAAACAGGCGAAGGAAATGCAAAGGAATATGAAACGGTTACCGATGTCTACGGAAAATTCTCGATTTCCGAAGTTAAAAAGGGTGAACATAAAATAAGCGTAAGCAGGGACGGGTTTGAAACAAATGAATTCATATTCAATTTCAGCAAAAGGACCCAGGCCATTTATGTCTACCTTCTCTCCGAAACCGACCTCCTGAAATCGCTTGAAGAGTCTCTTGCCAAAAAGAAATATGACGAGGCGGCCGGTTTTGCGGAACGGACCCTTGCGCTGAATGAAAAGAACACGAAAGCCCTTTACCTGGGCGCAGGCGCTTTTATCAAGCTCGGACAGGCTGACAAAGCCCGTGGATATATTCAGAAACTTGAGACAATGGACCCGTCCAATTCCTACATAAAAGTACTTGAAGCGGACATATCTGAATATATAGAAAACGATTACGGGAAGGCACTTGAAATCCTGGACGGCATTCCTGCGGCCTTAAGGGACGATTACATAAAAGAAAGAATAAAAAGTCTTGAACAGAAACTGTAAGAAGAATAAACAGGAGTTGTGAATATGAAAACTGCTGACATAAAAAACAAAAAGAAACGCAGATCGCTTTTTGCAAAATTTTTAAGGGGAGAACAAGGCTGGACCTTTGTCGAAACCATCATAGTCATAATGATTATCGTGCTTCTCTCAGGTACCGTCGTTATCGCGGCGATCAAGCAGGTTGAAAAAGCCAAAATCGCAAAAGCCAGAAGCACAATCGATGCCTATATGAGCGCCCTTCAGCTTTATTATGGCGACTGCCTCGCCTTTCCCACGGAGGAACAGGGCCTTGAAGCCCTGGTAAAAAAACCGACTGCAGAACCCGTCCCCGAAGAATGGGACGGACCGTATCTTAGCAAAACGGAAATTGAACCTGACCCCTGGAAAAATGAATATATATACAATGTGCCCGGACCGAACGGACTTGATTATTCGATAATCTCCTGGGGGGCCGACGGCCTTCAGGGAGGATCGGGGAAAGATGAGGATATTGTTTCCTGGTAAAAGAAAAAAAAGAAACCGCGGCTTCCTGTTTGTCGACATTATGGCGGCCATTGTCATAATCGAATTGTGTCTTGCGGCCGTTACGGGCGTGCTTGTCACCCAGACGAAATTCCTGACCAAAACCATCCAGGCGAACAGGGAGATAATTGAAAAAAACAATCAGACAGTTACGGAAATGGAACTTGTTTATACGAAAGAATGATAAGGGAACCACATTAATGGAGACTCTGATTGCGGTCCTGCTCTTCAGCCTGATCTCGGGCGTGATCTCGGTATTCCTTATCAATTCCTATAAAAACATAGCGTGGTTCCATGAAAGGATTGCCGGCGAAAGCCAGCTGATGCTTTTCCGCAGGGTCACCGCGGCCGAAATGTCCCGGATAAAATTCCCCTACTGGGCGATTCCCGGGGAATATGAATATTCCGACGACAGGATTTCCATTCCCTGGTACAACGGCGATCCAGAATCGTTCCTGGAAATAAGCCGGGAAGAAGAATCTGTAACCATAAAAAGCCCAGAAACATCACTGAGCTTTGACGAATTGTCAATTGTCGCGATAAGACACAGCATAAGCGATAACAACAATATCCTGGAAATATCCATTACTTTCAGGGACCAGACCATCCCCTTTCTTTTCAGGTTCTCGGGGTTCGGGATAAACGCGGAATGAACAGGAGTTTTTTTAAAAACGACAGCGGAGGCGTCAGCCAGTTCGCCCTGATAATGGTGCTTGCCATTATAATTGTATCTGCAGGTATTTTCATTCTGTTAAGCGGCATGCAGACCGTAACCATAAAGGAAAGAAAAAACCTGGAAATCTCGGCACAGTTTCATGAACAGGCCGAAAAAATCATATGCGAATTCCCCGGCGACAAGACCCCCGAAGCCGACTCGTTTTACGACCTGTACGACCGGGATTATGCATACAATGATTCCGAAGACAATTTCATCAGGGAAAAGGACGGCTGGAAAATAACCGTAACCGAACACTCCGGAAGGCTCAACATCAACACAATGCACCCGAACCTGATAAGCAATACGGACATCAAAACACTGTTTGCAGGATCGGTCGATGAATCATATTTCAAAAACTTCCGTTCCGACCTGGGACTTACCCTTGACCTTGACGACTACACCGAACTTATAGCCAAAGAAGAAGACATGCAGTATTTCACTGTATACGGATATGCCAACATCAACGTGACCTACGAGCACATCTTCCCGCTTATCGCCGATACCCGCAGCGAAAACTCCACGGTCGGAGAAAGCATCCTGGCCTTGGCCGGGCAGTACCGGTCCGACTTGAAAATGTTCGACAAGGCTCAATTCAAATCAGCCATCTCATCCCGCTACCCCGAAGTCTACCCCCTGATAAACGCCGA
>CAZKOK010000345.1:0-5015 GCA_964554355.1 uncultured Spirochaetia bacterium
GTCTAGTGGGTCATTTTGACACACTATGCTATATATTTAGATGCAATGGCCCTGAATTTCCATGCTATTTTTATTGACAGGAATTTTAATTTTTCCTATGATTTTAATCAGGAGGTTCATTTGATTGATTTACCGGATTATACTATCGTGCTTAAGGAACATGAACCATTAATATTGAATTCATACCATGGATATTCTAATCTGGATATAGACAAAAATCCATTAATATTTAAGATCATTAAAGATTTATATAACACCCCTGAAAATATCGCTCGATTAAAATCGGTATATGGAGCAATGATCAATATAAAATCAGATCGGATCATTAAAATATTCGACATTCAAAGTTCGAACGAGGGAATTGTCTTGATCCATGAAGATTTTAACGGAATACCGCTAAAAGAATTTATAAAAGAAGAAGAAATTAACTTAAAAACATTTCTTTCAATAGCTGTTCAGCTATCGGAAACGCTGAAAGAAATACATTCATACAATATTTATCACGGAAAAATCAGTTTATCTTCTATTTACATTGACAAAGAGAATAGCTCAATAAAGATTGGAGATTTTGGGTTATCTTTTCCGGGGGCGAAAGAACTGGAATCTTTTTATGATAAAGATGTCATTGAAAATAAATTACCATTCATCTCCCCGGAACAAACCGGGCGGATGAACCGTTCTATTGACTACCGGTCGGATTTTTACTCTCTTGGAATCGTATTTTATGCCCTACTAACCGGTATTCTTCCTTTTTCCTCTCCGGATCCTCTCGAGCTGATTCATGCCCATATCGCAAAAATACCGAAAACTCCTCGGGAAGTGAAACAGGATATACCTGAAATTGTTTCGGATATCATCATGAAGCTATTAGCGAAAGCAGCGGAAGAGCGTTACCAGAGCGCCGGAGGGTTAAAGACGGACATTGAAGAGTGCGTGCGGCAGTTGAATGCTAAAGGTAAAATAGAAAAATTTCTGTTATGTAGAAAAGACATATCGGAAAAATTTAATATTCCTGAAAAACTATACGGCAGGGAAAAAGAGATAGAAGCGCTGGAGGCGGCGTTTGAAAGGGCCGCAAGCGGCACATGTGAAATAATGCTTGTTATGGGGAATCCCGGGATCGGCAAGTCGGCTCTGGTTAATGATATTCACAAACCTGTTGTTGCGAAAAAAGGGTTCTTTATCGCGGGGAAATATGAACAGTTCAAGAGGGACGTTCCTTACAGCTCTATCATTCAGGCGTTTCAGGGGCTGGTGAAGCAGATTCTGGTCCAGAGCGAGGATAATCTGCGGATGTACAGGGAAAAGCTGGCCAATGCGCTGGGGAATATCGGAAAAGTTATTACCGACGTTATCCCCAAGGTGGAGCTTATAGTCGGCAAACAGCCGGACGTACCCGAGCTTGGTCCTGAGGAATCACAAAACCGGTTCAATCTGGTATTCCGAAATTTTACCAACGTTTTTGCAACTAAAGAAAGCCCCCTTGTTCTGTTTCTCGATGATCTCCATTGGGCCGATTCTACAAGCCTCAAATTGATAAAAACACTGACAACACAGCGTGAGAATATATCTCTTTTATTCATCGGTACGTATCGCGACAATGAGGTCAGCCAGTCGCATCCACTTGTTATCATACTCGATGAAATCAGGAAACAGGGCGTCGCCGTTAATGCTATCTCTCTTCCGCCGCTTGCGTCGGAAGACGTGAACGCGCTCGCAGCCGACACACTGAGGGTAGACGAAAAAATAACCATACCTATAGGGAGGCTTATATACGACAAGACAAACGGCAATCCCTTTTTTACAAAACAGTTTTTAATAACACTGTATGATGAGCGAATGATCGAGTATGATCATGAATCCGGGTGGAAATGGGATATTGAAAAGATCAGGCAGATGCAGGTGACCGACAACGTTATCGAGCTTATGGCAGGTAAGATATCAAAGTTGCCCGAAAACACCCGTAGAATGCTCGAGATCTGCTCCTGTATGGGCAACCGGTTTGATATTGTGACGCTTTCTCTGATATCGGAGATTCCCATCGAAAAAACATTTGAGTACCTGAAGGTTGCTATAGATGAAGGGCTGGTGAGCCTGCAGGGCGATTATTATAAATTTCAACATGACCGGATACAGGCAGCCGCCTATACGCTTATTTCTGATGAAGAGAAGTCGAAAATGCACTATAAGATCGGCCGGAACGTGCGCGCCTCTGTCGCTGATGAGAGACTTTTAGATATGATCTTCTACATTGTTAATCAGCTCAATAACGGGAGGACAATGATAACTGACCATGCAGAAAAAAAGGAGCTGGCGCGTTTGAACCGGATGGCCGGAATTAAGGCGAAGAAATCCGCGGCTTACGGCTCAGCGGTGAGATACCTGACAATGGGGATCGAACTTCTTCCGGAGCGGAGCTGGGAAGCCGATTACGGACTCACATATTCGCTTTTCCGCGAACGTATGGAGTGCGAATACCTAACCGGCAACTTCGACAGCGCGACTGCGCTCTTCGATATTGTCTCAAAAAACGCAAAGACCATTGTCGACCGGGTGAACGCGTATAACATCATGGTCATCTTATATACGAACATTGGTAACTACGAAGATGCCATAAGGCTTGGCTGTGAGGGACTGGACATGGTGGGGTACCATATACCGGAAAAACCGGGTACAATCCATGTGCTGCTTGAACTCCTCAAACTCAGATGGAACTTCGGCAGGTTGAAGATCGAGGGCATCATCCATCTTCCTGAAGACGCTGTTCCGGAAAAAAAAGCTATCGGTGATTTATCCTTCAACACCGGCACGGCGGCTTATTATGTTAATCCCAACTTGTTCGCCGTAATTGTCGTCAAAGGTGCAAGAGACATGGTGAAATACGGTAATATCGAAGTAGCTGCTCTCGGATGGGTTGCTCTCTCACCCATCATCGGTTCGGTTCTCGGACACTATAACGAGGGATATCGGTTTGCAAGAGCCGCGCTGGAACTGAACGAAAAGAGCGCTTCAAAATTCGATTGCAAACTAAATTTTCTCTTCGTTTTTTATGTTCTTCACTGGACCAGGCATGCCAGAGAAGGCATCCAATATCTGAGGGATGCCTATAGATATGGTCTCGAAGCGGGCGACCTGATCTATTGCGGTCACAGCATAAATATTTTAGCCATGTATCGTATAATGCTGGGAGACAATCTGGATGATATTCTTGACGAATACAAAAAATACGAAAATTTCCTGCTGGGCGTTAAAGACCCCTTTGTAGCGAGCAATTACCATACAAACACACAGATGTACCGGAATCTTAAAGGCTTGACCGAAAGCAGGAATACCCTGAACGGCGATGGTTACAACGAGGAAAACGAGCTTGAGAAATATAAAGAGACGAATAATTTTCTCGGCGTATTCTTTCATCTCCTCGTCATGATAAGAATTCAATATCTAACCGGCAATTATTCCAGGTGTATAGAGATAGCAAAAGAAATGGAAAAGATAATTGAGTATGCCATCGGTAAACTGCACATCGCGGAATTCTATTTTTATTATTCACTTGCTCTCACGGCAGGGTACAAAACCAGCTCTTCCGGCAAAAGGCGCGGTTACATAAGACATCTTATTAAAAACCAGAAAAAAATGCGGACGTGGGCGAAGTTCTGTCCGGAAAACTTCCTGCATAAATATCTTCTGGTCGAAGCCGAGCTGGCCGGTATCAAGGGACAATTAAAAAAGGCAAAAAATCTTTATGACCGGGCGATTATATCCGCACGTGAAAACGGATACAAGCAGAATGAAGCCATTGCCAATGAACGGGCATCATTATTAATGCAGAAAACCGGCGATCTTGAAAACATGAAAAAATATTTGCTGGAAGCATACTCTTGCTACATGAAATGGGGAGCTGCGGCTAAGGTAAGGGATATCGAAGAAAAATATCCTCATTTGATAACGGAATACAATGAATTGAGCAAAACGGTTAAAGGTGCAATTCCCTCCATGAGCCTTGATCTTTCAACCATATTAAAAGCATCCCAGGCGATTTCACAGGAAATAGAGCGGGAAAAGCTGTTGAATAAACTGATGAATATCGTCGTAGAAAGCGCCGGAGCGCAGCAGGGATTTCTTATTTTAGAACATGATGGAAATCTTTTTGTTGAAGCCGAAGGGGTATTGGAGGAAAAAGAAAAAGGCGGCTTTCAAACCATACCGGTGTCAGAATCCAGGGGACTTTCACCCGCTATCATACAATACGTAAAACGGACAAAAGAAAATTTAGTTCTGAGGAACGCTTCTGAGGAAGGTTTATTTGTTTCAGATCCTTACATTTCAGAGAATCAGATAAAATCAATACTTTGCACGCCGGTCTTGAGACAAGGCGAACTGGTTTGCATTCTTTATCTTGAGAATAATCTGTTGACCGATGCTTTTACGCCTGAAAGGCTTGAAGTATTAAATCTCTTATCGTCTCAAGCTGCGATTTCACTGGAGAATGCCAGGTTATACGACGCGATGAGAAAATTGAATGAGGAACTTGAATTAAGAGTAAAGGACCGCACAGCTGAACTGTTTAAAGCAAATAAACAGCTTAAGGAAGAAATAAATGAAAGAAAAAAAGTTGAAAAAGACCTGCGGTTGTTTTCTGAGAAATTGAAAACATCAAACACTGAATTGGAACAATTTGCCTATGTGGCTTCTCATGATTTACAGGAACCGCTTAGAAAAATCGAATATTTTGGAAACAGACTGCAAAAAAATTACAGCCTCAATCTTGATGAAAAAGCTCAGAAATACATACAGAGAATAAACAATGCCGCTGTCCGCATGGAAAATTTTATTCAGGATCTGTTGAGTTATTCAAGAATTACGACACAAGCCAAACCGTTTGTTCCGGTTGATCTGAATGAAATAATAAAAGGAGTGTTAGAAGATCTGGAAATAAGAATTAATAATACAAAAGCTGAAATAATAAAGACAGATTTTCCTGTAATTGACGCGGATCCTCTTCAGATGAGGCAATT
>CAZKOK010000346.1:0-5008 GCA_964554355.1 uncultured Spirochaetia bacterium
CGACATCCTTTAACTCAAGCGGGAAATAGGGTTTCTGAAACACCGTCCTGAACATTTTTTCAAGATCATCCTGAACGGCGTACACATGGATTTTATTGCCCGGAATATGCATCGGAACAAAAAACGGCAGGCCGCTGATATGGTCCCAATGGAAATGCGTGAACAGAATATGGACCTCGCCCATCCCATTGCCGCAGGGGCCCTGCAGGAGTTTATACCCGAGCAGCCTGATCCCGGAACCGGCATCAATAATCAGCTGACTCTTCGGAGTAGCAAGTTCCACGCAAAGCGTATTGCCGCCATAGCCGCCGAATTTTTCGATTGTCCTGCTTTTCAGATATTTCCCGATGTCGGATTTTGATCCATAGCCTTCATCAAAAAAATCCGTTAATGACTGTTCGATTTTTTTCTCAACCTCGGCAGGAGTATATGGTGACGGAAGGGACCCTCTGGACCCCCAGATTTTTATCTTCATCGACATACAATAATTATCGATTGAAGCAATCATATTCTGCAATTAATTCCTAATATTTTACCGGTAAATAATTGTTTGACAACGTATTTACGCGGACTCTTTTTGCTTGACAGCTATTATTTGTTTTTCTACCATTGGCCATGGAAAAAACAGTATTTGTTTCCGGCTGCTTTGATATGCTGCACAGCGGCCACGTCGCTTTTTTTAAGGAGGCTGCAGCATTCGGCAGGCTTCTGGTCGGCATAGGGTCCGATTCAACAATTGAAGAACTAAAGGGCCGGCCGACTATTAATTCAGAAGAAGAACGTCTGTACATGGTAAAATCCGTCCGTTATGTTCATGATGCCTGGATAAACCGGGGAAGCGGAATACTGGATTTTCTGGATGATCTGAAGGAACGCCTGCCGGATATGTACATAGTAAACGAAGACGGACATTCTCCTGCCAAAGAGGACCTGTGCAGAGGACTTGGAATAGAATACATCGTACTTAAAAGAATTCCCGAAGCCGGCCTGCCTGTCCGCTCAACAACTTCGCTGAGAAGCGGTATCGAAAATCAGCTGCCCTACAGAATTGATCTGGCCGGGACATGGATTGATCAGCCCTCTTTATCGAAAATCCATCCGGGCTGGGCCCTGACGATTTCCATAGAACCGGTAATTGAATACAATGAAAGAAGCGGAATGGCTACATCCACACGAAACGCGGCCAAAAAAATCTGGCCTTACCGGCTGCCTCTCGAAAAACCCGAAAAACTGGCGGAAATTCTGTTCCGGTATGAAAACAAACCCGGCAGCAGTATAATCTCAGGCGCTCAGGATGCAATCGGAATCTGCATTCCCGGGCTGACCCGTCATTATTACGAAGGAGAATTCTGGCCGTCCGGAATCGAAAAAGTATATGACGATCAGGTTTTAAGCTGGATAGAAAAACATCTGCACATTATTACTCTCTGGCCCCGCCCCGGGGGGACTGACCTGCTTGCGGATACGAATATCAGCAGGGAAAACATTGCCGCGCTGGCGTCAGCAGCCGAAGAATGCTGGGAAGGAATCATGGCCATGGATCCTGGGAAATTTGCCTGCGGATTCAGAAAATCATTTGAAGCCCAGGTAATAATGTTCCCTGAAATGATAAATGATAAAATCCGTAATGTCATAGACAGATACAGGAACCAGGCCCTGGCCTGGAAGCTGACAGGAGCCGGCGGGTATCTTGTTCTGGTCTCGGAAAAACCTGTCGAAAATTCAATGGAGATAAAAATCCGAAGGTGGATGAGTTAAAAAGCAGCACACAATTGCCGGAACACCATCATTATCGCGGCAGCGGGAATTCATATGAATAAGCCGTCTTCGTAAACAGTTAGCGCTTTCGCGGGGATGACAGATGGTTAGCAGATATGATACCGCATGTGCCAACGATCGTTGGCACCTACAATTACTTCTTTCCTGTTCTGTGACCTTTGTCACATTTGCATTCTTATTCCTTCGCCTTCTGCATAATCGTCTGATATCCGTAATGCGTCATCAGGTTGTCAAGTATTACGAGGGCTGTATAGTTTTCGGCTACGGGCCAGATCCTGGCCACGATGGTGGGGTCCCTTCTGGTAATGGCTGCCAGATCAGTATTTTTCAGTGTGTATTTGTCTATTGTGTGCTGGGGTTTGTCGATTGTCGGGGTGGGCTTTACTGCAAGCCTTACAATGATGTCCTGTCCAGTTGCCAGTCCGCCGGTAATTCCGCCTGCATTGTTGGAATCAAAAACAATCTTGCCGTCTTTGCTGCTCATTCTGTCATTGCAGTCATAGCCGGTCATGTCCTTGACTCTCATTCCGGCGCCGCATTCCACTGCCTTGACAGCACCGATCCCGAGCATCCTGCCGAGTTCCGCATCAAGTTTATTGAATACAGGTTCGCCGAGTCCGGCCGGAACACCCTTGACTTTTACTTCGACAACACCGCCTGATGAGTCACCTGTTCTGGCAACATCCAGAACGGCTTTGACCATGTCTTTTGCAGCATCAAGGTCCGGACAGTTAAGTACCGGATTGATGTCGTATTTTTCAATGATTTCTTCCAGCCTGTATTCGGGTTCCTTTGCCCTGATTTCTTCAATTTCATTTTCGATTTCGGCAAAGATTTTCATCTTTTCCAGAAAACGCATGTCTTCGCTTATTCTTTCCTTTACATATATTTCCTGGTAAAACGGGTCGTAGTCGCGGCGCATCTGCTTGAAGGCATTCGTTCTTTTCATGGCTACGTCGTCAGCGATTTCTCCCATTTTAACGCCGGCCGCTTCGGTTACATATGAAAAAATGTCAATTCCGCATTTTTTAAGGATTTCCTTGGCAACATATCCGGCGGCGACAATTGTGCTTGTGTAGCGGCCTGAAAATATCCCGGCGCCGATGGCATCGTCAGCCGGACCGTATTTCATGAATGAAGCATAGGAAGAATGCCCTGGTCTGGGTGTCCTGTTTGTGTCCTGGTACTGCTTGATATGAATAAAGTGCCTGTCCAGGTTCGGAATGAGTATCGTAAGCGGGGTGCCGTTTGTGTGATATGCATTTCCTGCGTTTTCCACCGTGTCAGCTGCGTTGACTCCGCAGTAGATAACCGGAAGATCCGGTTCCTTCCTGGGGGAAGAAAGTTCATCCGCGCCCGGTTTCCTTAAAAGAAGGTCCCCGTAAATGTCCTTTTCAAAAAGGTGCATGCCGGCAGGCACACCCAGAAGTGTAGCGGAAAGTCCGTTCTGATATGATCCTCCGGATACGGTAACCTGAAAATTTCGTCCCAAATGGCAGCCTATCATTATATTACTCCTGAAATTTTTAAAACCTTACATTTGCTGAGCAAAAAAGTCAAGGATGTTCTTTCCTGCAAATACAAGGAATTCAGCTCACGCGACGACGCTACGGCGCTACGAACGGAATGGTTCATAGAAATTCCAATGGTTTCCATGAAAAAACATATTTCACGGAAGTCATAAATATTTGATTTTTTTGAGGCGCCCGTAGCGTCGCCGCGTCGTAACGTGAGTCCTGTTCCAAAGAGTGTATGGCAGATTATTCCCTTTTTAGTTGACTCGACTTCCCTCTATGAGTACGATAAGTATGTATCAGTAAATAAAGGAGGAAGTATGTCGGAAAGAAACGTAACTCCGCTAAAGTTCAAGCTGCCGATCAAGCCTATATATATTATTCTGATTTTAGTCGGCATCCTGATACTTTCCGGAGTTTTTACAAGTGTTTATACAGTAGACCAGACAGAACTTGCTGTAGTTCTCCGTTTAGGGAAATATCATTCGACAGCAGGCGCCGGTTTGCATGCCAAACTGCCCTTTGGAATAGATACAATAAGTAAAGTACCTACCAAGGTCCAGACCATGGAATTCGGATACAGGACAGAACAGGCAGGAATCAAGACCGCATACGCTTACGGTGATTTTTCAAATGAAACAGAAATGCTTACCGGAGACCTTAATATTGTAAATGTTGAGTGGTCCATTCAGTACAAGATCAGCGATCCAAGGGCCTGGCTTTTCAATGTTGAATACGAGGAACAAACAATCCGCGACATTTCACAGTCTGTAATCAACCGTCTGGTCGGCGACAGGGCAATATTAAGCGTAATCGGATCTGAGCGAGACAAAATCGGAGCAATTGCAGTCGACGAAATGAACAAGATCCTTCAGGGATATGAGATGGGACTCACAATTACCCAGATTCAGCTCCAGAATACCCGCCCGCCGACAGGAGAGGTCCAGGCTGCATTCGACGATGTAAACGTTGCGACCCAGGACATGAATACATTAATCAATGAAGGTAAAGAGGAATACAACAAGATTATTCCAAAGGCAAGAGGTGAAGCTGCAAAAATCGTTCTTGACGCCGATGCATTCGCCGCGGAAAGGGTCCACAGGGCCAATGGTGATGTAGCCAGATTCGTATTAGTCCGTGATGAATGGAGAAGGAACAAGGCGGTAACGGAAAAACGGCTTCAGATTGAAATGTTCGAAGAAGTATTCCTGAATGCCGAAGGAACGACTCTTATTGACAAGAATCTCGCTAAAAACTTTCTGTCACTTAAAAATCTTCTGCCGCAGGGGGGTTCACAATGAAAAAAGCAATTATAGCATTGGTAACAATCGTAATCCTGATTGTTCTGATAATTGTACTAAAACCGTTTTATATTCTTGAAGAAGGCTATCAGGCAGTTGTCATCCGTTTTGGAGAGGTGAAAAGCACATCAGACATTGCAGGACTCCATCTTAAGGTTCCCATTATTGACAACGTGCTCAAGTTTTCCAAAAAGATCCTTTCCTGGGACGGCGCTCCCCTGATAATGCCGACAAAGGAAGCAAAATATATCTGGGTCGATACCACTGCACGCTGGAAAATAACAGATGTGAAGAAATTTTATTCTGAAATCCAGACAATGGAAAGCGCTTTTAACAAGCTGGACCAGATTATCGAATCAAACATCAAAACAATTATTGCATCATATAATCTGTCCGAAGCGGTAAGGGAAAGCA
>CAZKOK010000347.1:0-4997 GCA_964554355.1 uncultured Spirochaetia bacterium
ACAGTGAAATGCCCATCCTGCTGGATTGCTGGTTTTGGTCGGACCCCAAGGGGATGCCCTATTTAGAGACGCCCGATGATCCGAATGTCCTTTATTCCTTTCATAATCCGGCGCCGTGGGTTTTCTCGTCGCTTGAAGGCAACAGGGGGCGTTACAGATATCCGGACATAATGCCCGGCTATCTGAACATTCCTGCAGGCTCCTGGTCCGCTGAAAATCTTGCTGATCTCCTTGAACCTGTATTCAGGTTTATCGGGGATAACAATCTGCCGGCATACAAGATCATGGCCGGCGAATTCTGGTGCGACAGGAGAATTCCCGGATGCGCCGATTATTTCAGGGACCTTATCACAATATACAATGAACAGAACTGGCACTGGAGTTTCTGGGCTTTCCGGGATGACGGATCCTGGACGGGCCTTGATTACGAACTCGGAGACATACCCGATTCGGCTTATTACATGATTGAAACAAACCGGGAAGGCGCCGATCCGGAAATGTTCAAGATGCGTTTTGATAACCCGATCTGGCAGGTTCTTGAGAAAGGCCTTAAAGGCGAAGAATACATCGCGCCTCCGGACGGCTCTTCGGTAAGCACCGCTTCAGGCTTTCAGCCTGATTATCGTAATCCCGAAGACATCGGGAAACAGGATTCCCGGATTAACGAATTATGCAGCGGGCTCTCTGATCCGGAATGGAAAACCAGGGAAAAAAACGCACGGCTTCTGATGAAGCTTGCGCCGTATTCTGAAACAGCCGTTCCCCTGCTTGCCCGGAACCTGAGCGACAAGGAATGGAAGGTGCGCAGGATGTCAGCGATGGCCCTCGGAGCATTCCCCGATGCAGGCCGGCAGGCGATTCCCTCCCTGATTACCGCACTGGAGGATGAGGAATGGCAGGTAAGGGAATCGGCTGCAATGGCTCTCGCCGCCTTCGGACCCGATGCCCGCAATGCGCTGGACAGCCTGATTGCCCTTTTGAATGACGGAGAATGGCTTGCACGAAAAGCCGCTGCCTACGCTATTTCGCGGACAGCGGAACAGGGTGACAGGAAAGCTGTCGCCGCACTGAGGAAACTTCGTTCCGACAGCGAAAAGCAGGTAAGCACGGAGGCGGCCCTGGCCTTGCTGAAAATAGAAAATCCCCGGTGAGCCGGGTATTCAGAATCCGTTCATGCTTCATGTGAGGATTGAATCGAATCCCGTTTATTCTTTGTCAGTCTCTCTATCCTGCATTTCGCTTCCTGTGTTTTTTTTGTGCATTGAAGCACCGGTTTATTCGTTTTTTTTCTTATTGAATTGTATACTTGCTTCGGGATATTTATCAGAAACAGACTTCATTACATCGATTTCCTTCCCTTTCTTGAATGTATGGCAGGTGTTAATCTGAATTAAAAACAGGACAGTATTTTCTTAAATCAAAATTTAACTCTTTAATTACATAATATTCAGAATGTAAATATTCATGCAACAAAATCCGGCCAAAGTAGTCTTTAATGGGTAAAGGCAACAGTAAAAAACAATAGGAGACAATGTGATAAATAAAGAACTGATTCTTGTGCTATAATTTAAAGATGATGATCATCTCCTTAATGCTGATAAAATTGACCTTGATGTACGGGATATAATAATAAAAAGGATAAAATATGAATTCTGCAATAGCCATTATCATTTCATATGCAATAAACTTTATAATTTTCTATTTCTGGCTGAAGGATGCTGAAAGGCTTTCTATTGATTTAAGCTTTCGAACCAAAGTGCTGTATTTTTTATTACCTCCTATTGTATTAATATGGTATCTGATTGTCCGAACAGGTAAAAAAAAGAAATTAAGTGAAGAACATGCAGATGATGTCGAAGATCATGTGATTTAAAAGTCCATTATCCGGATAAACCGGCCTTCATACGACTTATTCAGACAGTTGCACATGTTCTGACGGTTTAAATTGACTCCGATCCGGGCAAAACGGGCTTCCTGCCGGTAAATAAGGAAGATAGTCAATATACTTATCTACAAAGATTGAGGCCAGAAGGCCTGGAGTAGTTATTTCCTGAGGAACGATTGAAGGCGGAACATTCACAATCCCTGCAGGCATATTCAGGTCTGCTTAATCAGGCACCGGAATCCGCAAGGAAGAAGCTGGAAAATGTATGGCGATTGTATGATTCCTGACAGTAAAATATAATAATATATTCATTAAGTCCTGAATCCAATTCTGGACAAACAGCCTGTCTCCTGTTATTATTTTGACAAAATCAGCAAAAATATTTTTTCCATTAAAAAACAGGGGACATCCATGAAAAAGCTTCTTCTTTCCATAATGATAATTTTAATTACAATTATATCTGTCGGAGCGCAATCAGTCACACCCGACGGCGCGTTCACTTACAGCGTTCCGATTGAAATACCCGCGGGAACTAACGGCATGCAGCCGAATATTTCGCTCAATTATAATTCGAACGGCGGCAACGGCATGCTATGCGTGGGCTGGAGCCTGTCCGGGTTTCCCGTTATTTCCAGGGACACGGATTATCCCGTTGCTTTTGATGATTCAACAGATAATAATTAAAACACAAACCATAAAAACCAGGGGGAAGGATTTGCCATGAAAAAAATTATCAGAATTATATCCATTTTATGTATCGTAATTATCAGCGGGTGTGTACCTCCCGGCCAATCACTGCCTTCGCCGATTCATTTCTATTCATTCGCTGGATAGCGGTACCGATCCGAAAAACGGAATCGCAACCGGAGGTGATTTTGCTGTCGGTCATACATCAATTGCCGGTACTGCATACGTTTTTGACGGAAGCTTCTCAATTTCCCTGGAATATTTCGACCTTCCCGATTCATGGTCAGTGAGTTTCTGGTTCAGTACTGCTGAAGATGGAACCGTTTTATACTGGGATGATTCAGCAGGCGGTCCAGCAAGTGACAGCAAAGGTATAGGAATTTATTCGGATGTTGTCACCTTTTCCCAATCAAACGGTTTTTCAGCGGAAGAATTGGAAGGAACAGAATCTGTAACAGACGACACATGGCATCACGCTGTGGTAACCGGTTCTGCCGACGGCATTAAAATTTATGTTGATTCCATCCTTGATAATGAAACTGTCGACGCTCCCTGGTTACTGACAACCGATATATTAAGTATCGGAGACGGATTTACAGGGCTGATTGATGATATAAGGATTTATGATCAGGTCCTGACTGCCGATGAAGCAGGAGTGCTTTACAGTATGTAGCGTTCTTCTCCGGATCGGTTCTGTCCATTCTTGACAGCTGCTTTTTCGCATTTTATACTTACAATGAATTTGATGGATAATTCAAAACCATTCGACATTGTTATCAGCAGGATTTTCTCTTCCGGAATCACAGTATCAATTCTAGAGGAACAAGGAGATAAATAATGAAAAACTCACTTAATGCAGGGACCAAAGTGCTGCAAATTTCAGGTCTGACCTTAATTATGCTTTTGTTTGCAGGTTGTGTCACGGTTTCCACTGATTGGCCGGCCCCAAAAGATTCCAGCAGTATATTGTATGTAAAGCGGGTTGATACAATTTTCAGTTACGGATACGTCATTTCCTTCTATTTAGATGATCAGAAAATTGCCGACGTAGAGGCAGAAAAGTATATTCTGCTCCATGTTAAGCCGGGAACGCACAAGGCAGAATTCAGAATATTCAACAGCGCAGGCGAGGAGACAAAAAGATATGAATGGACCGGCGAACTGGAAGAGGGGACACTTAGTGAAGCCGTAATTAATTATTTCTTCGGCTGGCAAAGTACTGCAAAGTTTATGGGAATAAATACAAATATTGCTGTTTTGAAAGGGAATTTTCAGGAAGAAATTGATTTAACCGCCGAATGAATGACAGGGGACCCGGCTTTTCCCGTCATTTATTTATAAATTTTCATTATAATCAATGACAGCAATCTTTTGTAATCAGTACTTCTATTTTTCCGCGGAGTATGTTGTGCTTTTCAGGCTCACTTTTGTCTTTTTTTCCAGAGAAGCAGGCCTAGGCCGATAAAACCCGATAATGTCGTAATTGTTTGGAGCCAGAACCGGGGAATAATGTTTTCTACTCTTTGCATAGACAGGCTGATGTCATACTTCCAGAAATCATTATTATGAAACCGGTGGAAATCGGAATATGTTTCAATTGCATCAACTTCAGCGGCAAAATCGCCGAAGCTTTTATTTACCAGGGATTTATATTAATCTATATAATCCTGCCAGTTGTCTTCGGCTATATTACGTGCGAAAACCATCACATCCAACGCGGCAAGAGTTTCTTTTTGTTCATGGAGTCTGACATTCGTCATGTAGAGAAATATTCCTGCACAAATGCACAGAAAAATGATACCGGTCCATTTACTCCAGCTGTGCCGGGTCTCTTTTCAATTGTTTACCCGATCGTTATTTAAAGGGTTTTTCATATTTTGTCAGCAAAACACAACAACAGCATCGCAGCAAAAAAGCGGCCTGCGAAAATCTGATGACATTGCTGAACAAATTATTCCAGGAGTTTTACTATGCAGTATCATTCCAAAAACTGAATTTTATGACTTTAGCTTATAATTTTACAGTTTCTTAATAATGGGACTTTAATTGATTTTTTTGTTGTAAGAAATTTTCATTCAAGAATTACACCTGCACTCCATCCGTCTGGTGATATCTATTTCATGGATTATGACACAGAAGGTATTTACATATTTAAAATAGCGAATACATGGGACGCGTAAGCGAGAATATATGAAAAACGGACCCCCAATTCTTTAAAGTCGTGGTTATAATGATGCCTTTACGTGGGAGACTTGCCCCGGCATGAAAGAAATAACTTTATAAAATGGAGAGTACATGGAAAAATCATTTACTAAATTCTTTATTTTATTATTGCTCTATATTGGATGTGATGTAGGGGAAGTGAATACACAGAAAATAGAACACCAAGCCCAACGCCAATCTTCGGAGTTACTAACACCGGATC
>CAZKOK010000348.1:0-4978 GCA_964554355.1 uncultured Spirochaetia bacterium
AGAAACCGCCGCGTCTCTTCTATCCCCTGGGTATCAATGTAGGAATACGAAGAATTATCCATGGCTAGCCCTGCCACAATTTCCTTTATCCAGGGCGCAACATCTTCACCCTTGTTTACAGGATCGCCGATATTTTCCCAGCTTAATGGAATATTCCATTTTTTAAGAGACCTGGCAAATTCAACAATCTCCCTGATTTCATAACGCAGCTGACCTGCTCCCGGATGAACAACATCTCTCCGCATAAGTTCTCCTTTGCCTGCAGCATAAGGCTGCGGAATAAAAAAGCCGCAGTCTCTATAAAGGTACTGCGGCTGTAACTGGTATTATTAAATGTTAACCCACCGCATTGCCTGTACCGGCTGCGGCTGCTGCGATAATTATTATATATACATCAGTCATCGTTAACATGGAACTATTATATACTGTTTTTTACTTTTATGTAAATCTGTTTATTTAACGGATAACCTGAAAATAAACCGGCAGAATTATTGAATTATCTTTCAAATTCATCTATCTTAATATGAGTAAAACACTAGAGAAATGTTTATGCTGATTTTCCGGTCAGCTTGAGTTTATGTATCGAAAGGAGCCGAAATGCCTGTAAACATACCTGACGAACTGCCTGCAGCTGAAACTCTTCAGCGTGAGAATATCTTTTTGATGACGCACTCAAGAGCAATCCATCAGGACATCAGGCCCTTGAAAATTGTTATCCTCAACCTGATGCCCTTAAAGATCGACACCGAGACCCACCTGTTAAGGGTACTTTCCAATTCCCCGCTCCAGGTTGAAGTCAAGCTCCTGCAGACCCGGACACATACATCAAAGACTACTTCCCAGGATCATCTAAAAACTTTTTACAGCAAATTTGAAGATATTCAAAACGAAAAATTCGACGGAATGATTTTCACGGGTGCACCGGTCGAGCATCTCGACTTTGAAGAAGTTGATTACTGGGATGAAATAAAGGATATTATGGAATGGGCAAAACATCATGTTACTTCTTCCATGTTTATCTGCTGGGCCGCGCAGGCCGGACTTTATTATCATTATGAAATTCCCAAATATCATCTTCCGAAAAAAATGTTCGGAGTTTTTGAACATAAACTGAACGAACCGCGGGAACCGATTGTAAGAGGTTTTGATGAAGTTTTTGTCGCCCCCCATTCGCGGCATACCGAAATCCGCAGGGAAGACATCCTGAAAAGGCCTGAACTTCTGCTTATTGCGGAATCAGAGAAAGCAGGGGTCTATATTGTCGCATCACGCAACGGTAAACAGATTTTCGTTACCGGACATGCCGAATACGATCCGCTCACCCTTAAGAACGAATATGAAAGGGACCTGAAAAAAGGTATGGAAATAGAAGTACCGGAAAATTATTTTCCCGACAATGATCCGAAAAGATTTCCGATAGTCCGCTGGAAAAGCCATGCTCATCTGCTTTTTTCAAACTGGCTGAATTATTATGTATATCAGATTACGCCGTTTGAAATAAACGATATCAAATAGAGCATAAATTCCTTTTAAATCTTCCATTTTCATATTAATTTTTCAAAAAAATTTCATTTTTCTGAATAAAACCATTATTTTTTGGTATATTTATAATAATTGCGCTTATATTATAGACCGTCATAAAAGGAGAAAGAAATTAAAATGAAAAAACTGCTGTTTATTTTTCTTGTCACTGCATCCGTATTTTCCGTATACGCGGGAGGCAGTTCCGAACTTGATAAAATTGTAAATCCTGAATCTTTTGCCTACTTTGAGATTACAAATCCCGATAAGGGGATTGAAGCAGTGGATGCTGTGCTTAAAGATTTCGGCCTGATGCAGATTCTTGGGATTCAGTCAATCAAGCAGGAACTTACCAAAAAATCCAAAAAGATGGATTTCCAGTATGTGGATTTCAATAAACCATTCGGCTTTTCATTGGTCTATGCTCCGGATGCAGCTGAAAAAATCGGTATAATTGCATACATTCCGCTAAAAAACAAAAAGGACTTTGATAAACTGCTTCAGTCCTTTCCTGCAGATGGCAACGAAGTTCTGGTAAATGATGGAAGCTATGCTGTTATGGCAAGCGACAAGATTCTGGTAAAAGATTTTCCGTATAAAAAGAATTTTGATATGACTCCGCTGAAAGACAAAAACAAACACCTTGTGGCCGGATATTTATCTGTGGACAGTCTTTTTGAAATTACAAACGAAGACGGCCGGACTTTCAGGGAATTGTTTGAACAGGAACTTGCCCAAACCCCTGAAATGGACCTGAATATCGGCAAGATATTCAATGCCTATTTCGGCCTTCTGGATCAGATCAAAGAAGCTGTCTTTTATGCCGACATGGACGGAACAATCGTATCTGCTGATGCAAAACTTGCATTCAGGGACAAAACAAAAGCAGATGAATTTATCAGGAAAATTCCTGCAGGAAATAATATCAAAGCCATGCTTGAATATCTGCCGGAAGGATACATGATGAATTTTGCAGCCGATACGGATTCCGCAACCACATATGCACTGTCCGAAATGATACTGGACCTTATTTATGAAGATGATATGTCAAATGCTCACAAGGCCCAGATTGAAGGCCTTATGAAAGCCGTTTCGGATCTTTCCGGCCCGATGGCTGCCGCCTGCAATATGGATTACAGCAAACTGATGACCATGTCGATGATGGCCGGAACAACGGGTCAGGCACCAAATATGGACCGGATGGATTTAATGGACCTTACCGGAATCAAACTTTTCGAAGTAATCGAGTCTTCAAATCCGAAAGCATTTATCGAAGCAAACAGAAAAATAATGGAATCGGATGCATATATTAATTTTATTAAAGATCTCGGCGGCGAAACAATGAAGATTGATCTCAGTATCAATTCCGGGATCAAATACCGGGGGATTTCATTTGACGAATTTACAGTTGATGCAAGGACCAGAAGAGCAAAACCCGATGAGGGCGGTTACCAGATCCCGTCGATATCCATGAATTTTAAAATTTATACGGCAGAAAACGGTAAAATGGTTTTCATGGGGATTGGCGAGGGGATACAGGACACGATTGCTGAAATAATAACCAGCGGCGGAAAACCAAAAGTGTCTGTTCTCAGCAATAAAGCAGTATTAAACGAGCTGAAGGAAGTCCCGGATGATGCAGTCGCGGTCGGAACTTTCTCAATGATGACTATGCTTAACAGCATGATGAGTGCCCTTACAGGCGGCATGGATTTCGGACAGTTGCTGGGCGGCGGCGGAAATTCCGCAGGCGGATTTACCTATATGACAATCGACAAATCAGATTTATTAATGAAATCAAAATACGACTTAAGCGAACTGCAGGGATTTGTCTCCTTTCTCTCAATGATGATGCAGATGTCCAATATGGGTACATTCGGCGAATAAAATCCGGAAGCACTTACAAAAAAATGTCTGCCATAGGCAGACATTTTTTTTAGCCGCTGAAACCGTATTCATGGTAGCCGTCTTCCCTGACAGACCTCAGGAAAAATCTCCCTGAAGGAACATCGGCTTTTGATGCAACACGTTTGCCCGGATGTATGGGGAAGGGTTCATGTATCCAGTTTTCATACTCTTCAAGCGAGGCGTTTTTTGACAGCCCGATGTCCCTGTCAAAATCCCATTTTTCGATCTGTTCCGGGGCCCTTTCGGCAATTGTTCCCCGGAATATAATCATCGTATTTCCGGACCCGTATGAAGCAAAAAGTATTTTTCTTCCTGTCAGTTCACCGGATATCCGCCTGTATTCCTTTTTAAGAAGTGCAGCAAGGCTCAGGTACATCGCTCCTGAATAAAGATTGCCGATGGAGCTGACATATTCGGAAGCAGAATCAACAACATGCGACATTGTAAAGGAGTCCGCTGCCGAATAGTCAAGTCCGAGTTTTTCTTCCAGAAGATAGCGCAGCGCCATTTTGGGCATTGCCGCAAATGGTGAATGACATACAAAGTAATCCGTCGTATTCAGGATATCTTCTGCGGAACGTCCTATTCTTCTTAAGAAATCATCAAACGCTTCTATCAGCGAATCCTGATAGCATTTCATTGAATACTGCCCTTTGACTTTTGCAGTTTTTGAATTAAGAGGACGGAAAAAATCATCCACATCGCTCGAGGCATAACCTATATTTTGAAGATCAATTTCAATAAGTTTCGGGTCCTTTTCGATAAGCAGGGTAACGGAACCTGCCCCCTGGGTAATCTCTGCAGTTGAATTCCTTTCATAATGGGCAATATCCGAACAGACAGCAAGACCTGCTTCCCGTCCTTTCCCGCAGACAAGCAGAAGAGAAGCAATATTCAGCATTGAAAGAGTACCCGAGGCACAGGCATGCTGAGTCTGATATGTACTCAGATTAATCGGCAGTTTCATGCCGCCCTTTGCCAGAAGTCCCTGAACATAAGCGGCAAGCGGTTTTGAAAAATCCAGGCCCGTTTCGGTGCCCGTGCCGATATACCTTATCAGCCTGTCTTTTCCGGATGCCTGAATTATTTTTTTTACCGATTCAGCAGCGAAAGTGACAGGGTCCTCCCATGGATACGGGAACCGGATTGATTTCTGTTCCGTAAGCTTAACGGCACCCCGCATTTTGGAAGACATCCTCGGAGTCAGGTCATTTCGTGTATTTATTATTTTGTCAATATCTATTTTCAACTCAGGAATATAGATGGCAATGTCACTTATTCCGGTACTTTTCTGTTTTTCCAATTATATTCACCCTCATAATAAATAAATAATAATAGAAAAATATATCCTGTTAATCAGAATATAACAAATATGTTAAAAAAATGACATGCCTGCGGAAAAATTTTAACATCTTAACATATAAAAACCTTTTTATGAGAATCAGGACCTACTATGATATTTCTTTTTTATCAGATATGATTAACGAGAATCCTCAAAAGGAGAAAATATGAAAATACTTGTTTCCGGTGGAGCGGGATATATAGGAAG
>CAZKOK010000349.1:0-4971 GCA_964554355.1 uncultured Spirochaetia bacterium
CAAGGGTATACTTAAAGGTTTTTCGGGTCTTGTCACAACAATTTTTTCAGTCATTTCATCATTTTCTGATATAATTTCCTATATAAGACTTTATGCTCTTGGCCTTGCATCGGTTGAAATAGCAAAAAGTTTTAACGCAATGGCCGAATCAACCGGAAACACGATTTATGGAATAATTGCGGGAGCCTTTATTATAATTTTAGGTCACGGCTTGAATATAAGCATGGCCGTGCTCTCGGTATTTGTACACGGTTTACGGCTGAATATGCTTGAATTCTCCAACCATCTCGGAATGTTATGGAGCGGGATAAAATATAATCCTTTCAGGGAAAAGGTATAATTAAGGAGCACAGTTATGAATTTCGGTTATATAGGTATTATGGCATCGCTTGCGTTTGCGGCTATAGGATCTGCGCTCGGTTCGGGAAAAGCCGCTATGGCAACCATCGGAGGATGGAAAAAGTGCCTGGCCCAGAATAAACCTGCACCTTTTACGCTGATTGCTTTTGTGGGCATGCCTCTGACACAGACCATTTACGGCTTTATTCTTATGAGAAAGCTTATTGACATAAAAGATTCAGATCCCTGGATGCTTCTTGCAGCCGGTGTCTTCGGCGGTCTTGCTATGGGATTCTCTGCTCTTTATCAGGGCAAGGCGGGTGCAGCCGGAAGTGATGCATTTTCTGAAACAGGACAGGGTTTTGCAAAGTATCTTCTGGTTGCGGGACTTATTGAAACTGTTGCATTATTTTCAATGATTTTTATTATGATTACCGTAGGCTGATATAATGATATTTTGCATTATGATTTGTCTGATTTTTTACCGATAAGGTTATTATGAGAAAGTTTGTGTTTCTGTTATTGATTCTTTTAAATTTCAATCTCTATTCCCAGACCGCTGACCCTGTGTGGGTCATGTTTGAAAACGGTAAAAAGGAATTCTATAATTCAAATCTCGGAGAGTCTTTCAGTATTTTCAGAAAGTGCCTTGATAAAAAGACAGTATTTCCTGAAGCCGAAATGTGGATCGGCTTCATCTATGAAAAAGAAGGTGAATATTCTCTTGCCCTGAAACAGTTTCAGAAGGTAATAGAACAGGAAGCCTATCTTTTCACAACTGACGATAAGATCTCCGTGCTTTACCATATCGCCTCAATATATGAAATAAACCGCAAGTATAAGCAGTTTGAAGATACTCTTCTTCAAATTGCAAACCAGAACCTGGTGTTTTCGAGTAATGAAGAACTTGAATACAGACAGAGTATTTTAAATACCATGGAAAAAAACGGATTGACAAATGTTCTCGAACTTTATCGTATTGAAATTAAAAATGCATTTGATGCCCACAGACAGCTTGGTATTTACTATTATCTTACCGGCAGATACCAGAATGCGCTTATGCACTTAAGCATGGCAGCTGTTTCGGCTTCCACAACTCTTATTGAATATTTTAAAAGCAAAGACCCCGAATATGTATTCAGGGACATAGAAGAGCTTTTCAGTCTTGGAGAAAGATATGAGCGGAGTGCAAGATATTTTGAAGAAAGCAAGGTTTATCAGGTATTTTATTACCTGGCCGCTTCTCTCCATGCACGTGGCAGGACCATCTTGGCAAAATCAATCTGGTGGGAACTCATCAAATATGATGATATGGGCGAGTGGGGCTCCCGATCAAATATGCAGTACAGCGAACCGTTTATTGAACCACTGATGGATATAAAACCGCCGTACTGACAGAATCTTTCATTAAAAAAACAAAAAATATCTGAAATACTCTGTCCCCTTTTATCCAAAAACTGTAATATTACTTAATCGATGTGTGGGATTTTTCCATTACCATGATTCATGCAAAAGCAGCCGGGAGCTTTGAATGGATAAAATAATCATAAAAGGTGCAAGAGAAAATAATCTTAAAAATATTGATCTTGAACTCCCCAGAGACAAACTGATTGTTATAACAGGTATGAGCGGTTCCGGAAAGAGCTCTCTTGCATTTGATACCATTTTTGCCGAAGGACAGCGCAGATATGTCGAATCCCTGTCTTCATATGCCAGACAGTTTCTTGGAAGAATGGACAAACCGGACCTTGATTACATAGAAGGTCTCTCACCGGCTATTTCAATCGAACAGAAAACAACTCACAGAAATCCGCGTTCCACTGTCGGAACAGTAACGGAAATATACGATTACCTGCGTCTTCTTTTTGCACGAATCGGTATTCCGCATTGTCCGAATTGCGGCAAGGTAATCAGGGAACAGTCAATCGACCAGATTATAGACACGATTTACAATCTGCCTGAAGGCCGGAGGATTACAATTCTGGCTCCCATAATCAGCGGAAAAAAAGGCGAGCATAAAAAGGTTTTCGAAGATGCTGTAAAAAGCGGTTTTGCCAGAATCAGGGTCAATGGCGGGATAATGGAGATTGACCCGGCCCTGGAGCTTGAAAAACAGAAAAAACACAATATCGAGATAGTCATTGACAGGATAATTGTCAAACATGAAAACAAAAAAAGGATTGCGGAATCAACCGAAGCCGCTCTCGAAGTATCCGGAGGAACAATTCTGGTAATTCTTCATGAAGAAAACGGGGACAGAGACCTTTTTTTCTCACAGAAAAGCGCGTGCCACAGCTGCGGAATAAGTATTCCCGAACTTCAGCCTAGGCTTTTTTCATTCAACAATCCATACGGAGCATGCGAAAAATGTTCAGGCCTTGGAGTAACTCTTGAATTTGATCCTGACAAGGTTATTCCTGATGATTCGAAATCATTCAACGAAGGTGCGATTGCCACAATGAATCCGGATGCAGCATGGCAGAAAAGCTGGTTCAATTCCTTTGCTTCGCATTTCAAATTTACGCTTGATACTCCTCTTAATGAACTCAGCGAAGATATCAGAAAAAAAATCCTTTACGGTACCGATGAAATACTTGAAGTAAAATACGTAAACCGCAATCAGACTGGCAAATTCGAGTTTCAGACTAATTTTACCGGCGTGCTGAATACTCTTAAGCGCCGATATCTGGAAACGCAGTCAGACGGTGTTAAGGATTGGCTTGAATCGTTTATGAGTCAGAAAGAATGCGAAATGTGCGGCGGCAAACGGCTCAAATCCGAGAGTCTTTCTGTAACTGTAAAAGACAGGAATATTTATGAAATTTCAACAATGTCCGTATCCGATGCTTCAGCCTTTTTTGAGTCGATAAAATTAAGCGAAACCGAAATGATTATCGCAAAGCAGATAATGAAGGAAATAAGGGAACGCCTTTCCTTTATGGCCAGCGTAGGACTTGATTATCTTTCCCTGGAGAGGAAAGCATCAACATTGTCCGGCGGTGAAGCCCAGAGGATCCGTCTTGCAACCCAGATAGGCAGTTCGCTTGTCGGAGTTCTTTATATTCTTGATGAACCGACGATCGGGCTCCATCAGCGCGACAATGACAGGCTTATCGGCACACTCAAGCATCTGAGAGACATTGGAAATACACTTATTGTGGTCGAACATGACGAGCAGACGATAAGGACCGCTGATTATATTGTTGATCTTGGCCCCGGTGCAGGTGTCCATGGTGGCAATATTATTGCCGAAGGTACTCTAAAAACCATTCTTTCCAGTCCGCAAAGCATTACCGGCAGGTTCCTTAATCAGCGCGAAACCATACATGTTCCCTCTGAAAGACGCAAAGGCAATGGAAAATTTATTGAAATAAAGGGAGCATCGGAACATAACCTCAAAAATATAAATGTAAAAATACCTCTTGGAATGTTCACTGTTATTACCGGCGTTTCAGGTTCCGGAAAATCAACACTTCTTTCCGATATTCTCTATCCGGCACTGGCAAACCGTCTGAACCGGTCATCACATCAGGAAGGCAGCTATAAAAGCATAAGCGGTGTTAATCATATCGACAAGATCATTAATATAGATCAGAGTCCCATAGGACGGACACCGAGGTCCAATCCTGCAACTTACGTCGGTCTTTTCGCTCCGATCCGCGAATTATTTTCATCGCTGCCGGAATCAAAAGCCAGAGGATACAAACCCGGCCGGTTTTCTTTCAATGTACATGGCGGCAGATGTGAAAACTGCTCAGGTGACGGTACAATTAAAATTGAAATGCATTTCCTTCCTGATGTCTATATCACCTGTGATGTATGCAAAGGGAAAAGGTTCAACCGGGAAACACTTGATATCCGCTACAAAGGCAAAAACATTCATGAAGTTCTTGATATGTCAGTCGAGGACGCTCTTGAATTTTTCAGGAACATCCCTGCTGCAAAAAGAAAACTGGAAACTCTGTCCGCCGTTGGTCTTGATTATATTAAACTGGGCCAGTCGGCCCTTACACTTTCAGGCGGCGAGGCTCAGCGTGTAAAGCTGTCTCTCGAACTGTCCAAAAGATCGACAGGAAAAACATTTTATATCCTCGACGAACCTACAACAGGCCTTCATTTTGCCGATGTTAAAAAACTGCTTGAAGTTCTGCAGCTGCTGGTTGACAAAGGCAATTCCGTAATTCTGATCGAACATAATCTTGATGTTATAAAACAGTCTGATTATATCATTGATTTAGGACCGGAAGGAGGTGATAATGGAGGAGATATTATTGCCTCAGGTACTCCGGAAAAAATAATTACGCAACCCCGTTCCTATACCGGATATTATCTGAAAGAAATTCTGGAACGAAATGATTAGACGTTTTTTATTTTTACTTCTGATATTTATTTCATCTTATTCTCTTTTCTGTGATTCATTATCAGAAGAAGACCTGATAAGGCTTGACCTTCTTTCTTCGACAAAGCAGGAACTTGTCCTTATGGCCGAAAGTCTTAATCTTTCTTCAAACGGGACAAAAAGCCAGATTTACGGACGTCTTCTTAATTATTACGGTCTGACAGAAAATTTAACGGGAAATGAAAATATATTTATCATTAACAGGGCTGAACAGTAACAAAAATTTTATCGGC
>CAZKOK010000350.1:0-4934 GCA_964554355.1 uncultured Spirochaetia bacterium
ACGTCATAAAATCCGCTTAAAAGGAGACCAGGAAAAGGAAATCACATTTTATTCATTATATATGAATCTTGCTCCTCCAAATAACTTGATAGAAGCAAATGAAATCGTCTGGTTCAGAAAGATAAGAGAACATCTTGAAGGAGGAACGCTGTCAATAAATTTCCATGGTCCGGATATATTCACATGGGAATCTGATACCAGCAACAATGGGAGTTTTTACAGGAAATCAAGAAACGACTCCAATAATCTTTATAAGCTGAGTATAGACGAAAATGAAAATATCCTTTTGGCTGATGGAAAAGACGGGGAAATAATAACATTCACAGATAATTTTTTATCCGTAAATGCCGGAGACATCATCGGCGTTTCTCATAAATTCAGAAGTGAGAGTTATTCAGACAATTTCAACTTTATCCACTGGGAAGTGTTTACACTTAGCGAGGGAAACGAATTTGATGATCTTATAAAAAGTTTTGACAGCGGCAGCCTGTCGTTTAAAGAATTCAGACAGGATGATAATTTTCTTGAGACTGATGAGCTGGCCAGACTATTTGTGGAATTAAAGCTTACATCAATACTTGGCAGCATAGGAGCGGTGCTCTCAGGCGATATAAAAAAGATTATAGGAGAGTCGTATCTTACACAATTAAACCCATATATTGATATGAATTTCCAGAGATTCATCGATAAGAAATCCATACCTATACAGGAAATGCTTCCCATTACTTATTTTAAAAACCTGAACTATAAAATTAATCTCAAAATCGATTATTCCGGTAAATACTCGCTTGATAAAAATCAGAAATTAAAAGTCAAATGCTTTCTGGGGAATTCAGTTATAAATGAAAACCATAAGATCTGGGCCAAAGCCAAAAGCAAAAACGAATTTGTCATGCCCGGAATGGGAGAAGACTCTCTGGCTGATTACGAGTCATTTACAGAACTCAGCCTGAAAGATTTTTCAGAAAGTAATGGATACGCTATAACCATACCAATCTATACAAAAGAAATACATATCGAACAATACAGCCAGGTTTTAAGTGTATTACGTATAGAATCTGACAATTCTGAAAAAGAGCTATTCAAAGAAGCTTTTAAAGAAAATCTAAGGGACCGCAAACTTATACATAAATCCGAATGGCACGGCGATTCTATCGACGGGATATTTAGAAAATTATCCGAAAACCATATTATTCCCGAAGATTACAGTTACAATGAAGATGACTTTTCAGAAATAATCTGGTTTGGGAAAGAAGAAACAAATATATCCGGTGGAAATCTGAATATTTCACGTAAAGAAACATCACATATTCATCCTGCTTCCCTGTTGTGGCTCATCAAACTTCTTTCTGCTGCCAATGAAAAAGAAGACAGCATGGAATTTAACTCCGACAAATGGCAGCCCAAATTAAAAGCTGAAATAAAACATTATGCATTTGTCAAAAACCCGGAGAATAATGATGTCCGGTTGGGCGACCGGGTTAAACTTCTGCTCGTTGACGAAGAAATCACTTCGTGCCGGAATGAACTGAAATATAAAATTCCCGATAAAAATGACAGAAAAATAAAAGGCAAAACAAATGATTTTGGCGTCTTCGCATGCTTCATCGATCTGTGTTACTGGGCAAAGTATGAGAACCCTGAAACCAGTGCTGAATTAATCCCATTGCCTGGACTGCTTTCAGAAATTGAAACAAAAAAACCATCCATTGAATCGCTGGAAATCGTTCCTTTACAGAATAATGAAAAAGAATATCTTGTTTCCGAAATAGTGATGACTTTCGGAACAGAAGACTCAACGCCAAGATACCTTCCTGGAATATTATTCCTTAGATATCAGGTTAACGAAGAAAAAACTGATTCGGATTGGCAGGAACTGTCTGATGCATTCCTTATTTGCGGCAAAATGAATAGCTCAGGATCGGCAAAAGCAAAATTCAGCCCTTCTCTTGTACTCAACAAATTAATCAAATCAATAGGAAAACTGGAAGAGAAAGATAATATATTCGTTGAAGCCAGGATAATTTTCCCCGATGGAGGACTGCAGACGCTTAAAATGAATAACAAAACGTATTCTGTTGATAAAGCCCTTGCCGGAGAAACGCTGCTGGAAAAATCGAAACTTAAATATAACGATGAAGATCCTCTGTATTATCCGGGAGAAAGCGACAGCGATTATTTCATATTTGACGATTCATTACCACAGATTCCGGCATTTGCCGACCCTGAAGATCCAGTGATAACCTTCGGTTCAGATGATAAAGGCATCCTTTACGGAAATATTGATATTGAAATAACCAATAGCGCTTCCAGCTGGCTTAAAAAAGATGACCTGGCTTTAAGGCTTGAATTAAAAGACAGCAGCGATACAGTAATCACAGCAAACATGGAGAAAACAAAAATTACAATCGGTTCAGAAGATGATAATTGTTTTGTAAAAACCGTATTTCCTATAAGCGATTCTGATTTCAGTCAGGATAATAAAAACAACAATAAAATAAAAATCTATATCAGTTACAAGATTCCCGGTGTCGAAGGCGAAGACGGAACTCTATCATTTGAATTTGAAAGAGAACTTAAAAAACCGCAGATAACTGATATTTCAAGCGAATTCAGTGAAGCTGAACAATCGCTGATTATTTCAGGAACAAAAGTGAATGTTCCCGACGACATGAATTATATTATAAAAGCCGAGTGGTCAGGTACTGATGCGGCGACCACGCCAAATAATACTGACTGGATAACCTTCAGTGACAACAGCAGCAATGGCAGCGACAATATTTCTTTCTCAATACCCGACTGGCAAGTCGTTGGAAATAAAGTGAAAGTCACATTTATTCCAAAACTGAAAGGCTATTACCCCGCCTGGCAGAATCTTGACAGCGCTGACCTTAATGTGACAGCAAAAGCTGTATATAAGGAAGGAAAAATCAAGGAATCCGGCGGATATCAGAAAGTTACATTAAGGGACGGCGACAATATACAGGCACATCATGATCCGCGTTGTACACTCAGTAATGGTACGAAAATCAGGTTTTTTATCGACAGTGACAATGAAATCGTCAGGAAAACCGAATATGATTCACTCCTTTACAATCAAAATATAAATGTAACAAAAATAGAATATACAAACGAAAGCGAGAAAAAAACGCTTACTGGCTGGGTATATAATACTCGAGTGAAAGAATAAGAGGAACAATATGTCTTTAGCAAAAGTCAAAATAGGCAATGCAAAAAACTATGTGATAAAAGTGAAACCTGTTTTAGTATGGAGCAGTATCCTGTTTGCGAAGAAATCAACAAATACGCCGGGTGGAACTCTTGATTATAATGATAATACATATCTGATAAAAATATTCGTCTCAAGAACATCTGTTGTTTCCAACATAGATGACGCAAAATTATCATGGACATTTAAACCTGATGGTGATAATAAAGCTATATCCATTGAGCACCCTGAAAAAGTAACGCTGCGGAAAATAAACCAGGAGTTCCATATCGATTCTGTCAAAGTCCCTGTTGAAACATTATTCAAAGATCATGCAGATTCTGTACTTCACAAAAAAGGAACTTTGTCTTTTTCGATCATCATAGATGGAATGGACCCTATTGAGGTATCAGGATCCAATTTGCCGAAATGGAATTTCAGCTTTGATTTTACGTTAAAAAGAAATGATTCTTTTACTTACAACGGTTTTTCTCAATTAAAAGGGAAAAGCTTTACCATCGGTGATGAATTGGAAATTGTCTGTAAAAAAGGCGAATCTATTCCTGATGATTTCAAGGCATATCTTTATATATGGGAAAACGATGTCGGCTCAAATTTTACATCAAAATATGCATTAAAAATAAAATCTGATAAAACAGCAGATATACAGCTTCAAAGCGGGAACACAAAAACAGATATACAGGCCACTTCTTTTGTATTCGGCCAAAGCGGCAGTCAAATACATTATGTAGGCTGCGACAAATCGAAAAACATTAATTGCGGAAATCCGGAGGGTGCGTCAACAAACAACTTTGAATTCTCTGCAGCTATTTTATTCACGGATAATCTTAAAAGCACAGGTGCTGAATATAAACTGTTGAAAGATTTTGAGTATTCAAAACTTATATATTCTGACATTTATGACGCACCGCAACCGGTAATTGAATTGTCGTGCATCAAAAGAACCGAAAGCGGGTTTCCGGCCTATTTTGTCAGGCTGACGCTTAAAAATTTATCAACAAATTTGAGATCAGGTAAAATCGAATTCATGCTTCTGAAAAAGGGCAACAGTTCTCTCTACCAGTGGATCAGCACCCCTCCAAAGAGGGAAACAAAGGGTTACAATAACAGCTTTCTCGAAGCCGTAATGGTTAATGAGTTCGAATATCTGGATGAAAATTCTACAAATTACTCATGGTTCTGGCCGGAAAATCATTTTGTCAAAAAACCTGCCCGTCTTGATTTTTTCGAAGTGAAAATGGGAATTAAGTTCGGGCAGACAGGCTGGCATAAGGATTACCGTGTTTGTATTAATCTTTCCGACTTTGCATCCAGGATCGACAAGGAAAATCTTACAATCCTGTTCAGCGGTTTCAAAATCAGCAAGGCAATATCTATGATGAATGCAGGCAATTACGGATATTCTGATGACAATGCAAAAAAATATAAATATATCGCTTTTGATTTTGATAAAATGTGAATTATATAACTTGAAAGCTTGGTCTGATCCTTGCATTTGCGAGAGGGTTCGATTGGCTTATGATAATTATTACCGCCTTCCGGATAATTCTTTCCAATTGACAGGTCCTGCTGACCAAATTAAAATAGATCCAGTATTATTAAAATAAAAGCAGGAATTACAAATCTATGCTCAGTTACATGGATATCCAGAAAGTAATAAGCAAATACTACAATCCGAAGGACAAGTCATCGGAAATGTTCTGGC
>CAZKOK010000351.1:0-4911 GCA_964554355.1 uncultured Spirochaetia bacterium
CTGCAGAGTAGCTCCGCCGCCCAGAAACAGCACATGGTAATTTGAAGGAATTTCCAGAAGTTCTCTGACAAGTTCCTGTGCCTGTGAATGAACCTGGTCATAATCCTTGCTGCGGTGACTTGTTTCAATCAATGACAAACCGCTTGAATGGTAGTCCACAATTTCTTCCTGGAGTTTTTTAAGAACCGGTTCCGGAAGCGTTGAAGGGCCTGCATAAAAATTATATTTCCTCATATTTTTCCTCCTGATACATTTAGGCTTATTTAATCAAATACAACCGTTTTATTGTTAAAAACAAGTATTCTGTCTTCAAGAAACAGTTTGACCGCTCTTGAAAGGACCATAATTTCAAGGTTCTTTCCTTTCTGTACAAGCTCGCTGACACTGTCCCTGTGCGTAATTCTTGATACATCCTGCTCGATAATCGGTCCCTGGTCAAGTTCGGCCGTCACAAAATGACTTGTCGCGCCAATGATCTTGACACCTCTCGCATGGGCCTGATGATAAGGCCGTGCGCCTACAAAGGCAGGCAGAAATGAATGGTGAATATTGATTATCTTCTCCCGGAAACTGTCAACAAAATCTCCGGAAAGAATCTGCATATATCTGGCCAGGATTATCAGGTCAATTTCATTCTTTTTAACAAGTTCTGCCTGCTTTTCTTCTGCTGCCTTTTTGCTGTCTTTATTTATCCCGAAATAATGAAAAGGAATTGAAAAATAATCTGCAATCGCTTTGGCATTTTCATGATTGCTGATTATCAAGGCGATATTGCAGTCAAGTTCTCCTGAATGGTGCCGGAAAAGCAGATCATTCAGGCAATGATCATACTGGGAAACAAATATGGCAGCATTTTTCTTTTTACTTGAAAATCTTATGCTCCACTTCATTTCAAATTTATCCGCAACAGGCCCGAAGGCTGATGAAATCCTGTCTTTTTCTATCGAGAACCCTTCAAGGTCCCACTCGATGCGCATAAAATAGGTATTACTCTCTTTGTCGGTATGCTGACTTGAATCCAGAATATTCCCGTTATACGTTGATATAAAATGAGAAATTTCTGCAATGATACCTTTTTTGTCCTGACATGAAATCAGGAGTATCGCCGTCTCCATACCTCTCCCGCTGGTTTGCTTTATCTGGATTGTATCGGGAATGGCAAAGCTTCGCAAGCTGTTTTAACAGGCGATTATCAAATTGTTTTTACAATCAGAAGACCGTTACGGTCCCGGCAGACCGGATGATTTGAGTTGTCTTTCAGGAAAATATTGTGCATATTAATGCATGGAAATGTGTTTAATATTCCGGAGAAAGGGGGAAATATGGAAATACCGATTATTGCGATTTTAAGTGTATTCGGCCTGCTTCCGGCAATTGTCTTTACTTTTATCTATAAATTAAAGAAAGCAAAAAGCGAACTGGAAGCATTAAAATATAAAAAGGAAATACTTGAACTCGAACTTCTGAAAGATGAAAAAAAGATTATCCGTCTGGAAGCCGAAAACCGTAAACTGGACAGGGTATTAGATAATAATTAATGCCTATCCTTCTATTGTAACCGTATATTTAAGCCTTTCGTTTTCATAAACCGATATGACATCGTCTTTTTTTTCGGCCCTGACGCCCTGGAAATCCTTGTCATAGAAATAAAACCCGTTTTCGGTCCTGAAAAACCAGTAGGTCTTGCGGCTGCCGAAAAGCCCTGAATATCTGAATACTATCTGATCGTCTTCCCGGGTTATCGTAAGCTTGTCACCGTATGTTATTGTTTTATTGTCTGTCTTTACAAAGCTGTATTTGTTCCAGTCATCCGACATCTGGTAAACAAGATCACTTATTTTAAAAACCCCGGCTGATTTGAGTTTAGCATTGAAACCTCTCACAGATGCAAGTATTTTTTTATCTGTCCAGATAATATCCATACCGGTACCGAAGGCTGCCGAACTTACACGTATTCTTTTTTCATCTTCCATAAAAAGCACTGTTTCGCTTACGTTAAATAATCCGGTCCGAACCATCGAAAAGTCTTCGCCATTTCTTGTGAAAATATAGTCCTTGAACCCGCCCGCTTTGTTTTTAACAAGCCTGAAGTAATCTTCATCAATATTATAGAACTCGATTAAGTCCACTCCCAGGTTCCCGTTATAATCGAGAAAGATACCGTTACCGAAACGGACACCGATATTATGATAAAGCATTAGTTTATCTTCAGACGATGTATCCTCTTCAATCTCTTCTTTCGGTTTTTCCATTCTTACAAGATCCACGCGCAGTTTATATGCATCATAATCCATTTTCAGATTCAGATTATCCGGCTGTACCCTGATATCCGGATTGTTTATCTTTTCCTTGTCTAGCGTACCGCAGGCGAAGAATAAAACTGTGGATAGAATTAAAAATACCTTTTTCATAAAACCTCTGTTCCTGTTCATTTTATTAATATAACACTTTTCGTGTGTAAATATAGCACAGGATTATTTGAATGTCATGTGAAGGTCCGGTAATATTCAAAAAAGACGGTTTTATCAAGGCAGTAAATTATCAGCCTGAATATCCTTTCCGTATACGGCTTCGAAATAATCCCTGTGTTTCTTTTCTTCGCTGACTAGTTTTTTGAAAATCCCGCGAAGTGCCTGGTCGCTTGTACAGGCAGGAAGCCTGGAATAGAGTTTTGCAGATTTCTCTTCTCTTTTTATTGCGATTATAAGCATATCCTGATAACTCATTTCCGGAACCGGAAGCGATTCAACAAGATATTCATTCAATTTCAAACCGGCTGGAATATCAACTTTCAGCTTTTCTGCAGAATTCCTTTTTTTTCGGAAGCAAGCAGGTTCAGATGTCCGTGTTCCATTAATTCGAATTCTTTCAGAAGAGTCTTCCGGACCGCAAATTCGCTGATTTTCTGCAGATCAACATAGAACTTGACAGCTTCCTTTTCCCTTTTTATCGCAAAATCAATTATTTCCTCAAAACTTGTCAGATTCATGTTTTTTCCTGATATTCATTCAGACTAAACCATTGCAAAAATCTTTTTCAACAATAACATGGAAGTCATCACGCCGGCAACAAGACATTCCAATGTGAATAAAGCAGCGCAAGCAGAATTGCCTTAATGCCCGTTTTTATATATGTTTGATTTGTGAGTACAGGTCTTCTTCGTTTTCTGGATGTTTTTTTTATTGTTTTCCATACGGCTTTTACGCTTTTCAATATTGTGGGCTGGATATGGAAAAAAACAAGAAAAATCCATCTGGCTACCCTTTTTTTGACCCTTTTTTCCTGGACCATCCTTGGAATCTGGTATGGTTTCGGGTACTGCTTCTGTACAGAGTGGCACTGGCAGGTAAGGGCCATGCTTGGAAATTATCCGACCGAGACCGGGTATATCCAGTTCCTGGTTAATCAGCTTACAGGGCTGAATGTTTCATACCAGCTGACCAATGATGTGACTATTGTCGTTATGTCGCTTATTGTGACGGTATCGCTTTCCCTGAATTCGATTGATTTTGTCAGGTGGTATAAACGACGAAAAATAACAGGAAAGGGGATTGAACCACAGAGGACCACAGAGAACACAGAGAGTCCTGATAATTAATTAAGCTTTTCGGTTTTCCATGTAAACTGCATTTATAAGGCACTTTTTTTATTTTTCATATCCAAATATAATAACTAATACCATTATATAATAAAATCTGTAAGTAATTGAAAATCTCTGTGCTCTCTGTGGTTTTTCAGACTATTTTCATTACAATATCAGACATCACTGAAAACCCATCGGGTCTGTCCCCATATCCCTGCCAGAGCGGAGCCTTCCCTCCTCCTTTTCCGGAGACGGTCCGCAAGATCTCTTCTTTTATCCTGTCAAACGGGAAACTGATATCAGGCGAACTTCCTGTCAGCCAGAAAAGCTTGCCATTGCTGATGTTTCCCAGGCAGAAGACTGTTTTCTGCCTGTCCATCAGTATTTTTGCCGTTTCCCTGACAACAGCCGCGTCCTGTCCGCTGTAGCAGTGTAAGAAAAAATCCAGTCCGCCTTTTTTTCTGACATTTATCAGGCTGAAAAGAACATCAGCGAGTTTTTTTTCGAGTTCGGCTGAACGGGCTTTCTGTTTAAGGAATACTTCCTGGTTTATCTTCCATTTTTCGATAAGTCCGGCAGCAGGGGCCGAAAGAACATCTGTAAAATAACTGCAGACCCGTGATTTAAGGGCGTAATCGGCAAGGACTCTGTCCCCGATTACGGCAAGCACCCTGCAGCGGTCCCGGAGTTTTTCAATAGAGAAAACATGGATCAGCCTGACTTCACCGGTCCTTTGCGTATGAACGCCGCCGCAGGCTGCCCTGTCATAATTTTCAAGTTCGACAATTCTGATTTTTCCCGTCCTTTCTGTAGGCCTGCGCAGCGGATAATCCGGCAGGTCGAAAGAATCGATAAAAAAGGTTTTTACGGCAATGTTTTTCAGAATCAGTTCATTGCAGACTGCATTGAGCCGCTCAATTTCTTCGCTGTTTATCCCGCTGCGGTCGGTTTCCACGGCTGTATATTCTTCACCCTGATGCACCGAAACGGTATTGATATCCAGTTCATTTTTCAGTACTGCCGAAATGATATGCTGGCCGGTATGCTGCTGCATGTAGTCCCGGCGGCGGGCCCAGTCCAGCAGGCATTTGGCTTTGCCGGTCCCGGGATTGGCTGAGCAGATATGGATTATCTCTTCCCGGTCATTTTTTAGCGTATTGAGGACTTCGCATCCGTTTATTGATCCCCGGTCACCGGGCTGTCCGCCGCCTTCAGGGTAAAAGCAGGTTTCTTTGAGGATAATGCTGTAACTGCCGCCGCTTTTTTCCGATTTTAAGATTTCGGTCATCCAATCTTTTTTGTACGGGTCCTGATAAAAAAACTTTTCC
>CAZKOK010000352.1:0-4911 GCA_964554355.1 uncultured Spirochaetia bacterium
ATCAGTATATAGTTCCGTATCTTCCAGATGTCCCAGAACTGATGCTGTTTCCGCAAATCTGAAAAGTCTTTTCCCGGCCATGCCGAATTCATAAAAAACATCCCTTTTTGCCGTATATATCCAGTTCCCAGATTCGACACTCATTTTCAGAAGACCATAATACTCAAGTACTCTGCCGGGAAGGTCCTTTATAAGAATTGCCTTGAGATAAAGAGCATCCCCGTTATTATTATTAAAATTTACAGCTGTACCGGCAAGCTGGACTGCAGAGTCGAAATCCCCGTTTTTATAGGAAGTAAAGGCATACTGAGTATAAAGATCCGACAGTTTTTCATCCTGTCTGTCATTTGAAAAACATAAAACCGGGGTTAATATTATTAACAGAAATATAAGCTTCCGCATATTATTCTCCGAAAAAAAGAGAGTTTTCTTATTTTTCGGTAACTCAGGCCTAAAACAAAAGCCGGGTTCAGGAAAACCTGCCTGCCTGTGAAGTTTTATTTTTTTGAAGCCGTTCCTGCCGGTTCCTCTTCCGCTTTCTTTTTAACAGGGAAATTAAACAACTTTCTGATATCCTTATCTGCCAGAGTTTCTTTTTCAACAAGCTCTTTTGCAAGCGCATCAAGTTTATCTTTATTGCTTTTAAGGATCTTATCTGTATCTTTCCTGCAGGTAGCCATTATTACACTGATTTCTTCATCAATTTTCCTGGCGGTATCATCAGAATAGTCCTTGTGTGTGGCTATTTCCTTTCCGATGAAGATCGGCTCATCTTCAGTTCCAAATGATACAAACCCAAGGCCGCTCATTCCCCACTCGCAGACCATTTTACGGGCAATATTGGTTGCCTGCTTGATATCCGAAGAAGTGCCGCTTGATGTTTCTCCGTAAATAATACTTTCTGAAATATAACCGCCCATTGCTATTTTTATCCGGTCCATATACCAGCTTTTATTATGAATATTGATATCCTTTTCCGGAAGAGACCAGGCAACACCCAAAGCCTGTCCTCTTGGTATGATGGATACTTTATGCAGCGGATCGGCATTTTCAAGAAAATAATGAAGCAGTGCATGTCCGCTTTCATGGTAGGCAATTGCCAGTTTTTCCTCGGCGGTAATGACCTTGGATGTCCTGGCCACTCCCATCAGGATTTTGTCTCTGGCTTCTTCAAAATGCTCCATTTTAACATTATTTGAGTTCTTTCGTGCTGCAAACAACGCCGCTTCGTTTACCATATTTGCAAGATCTGCCCCAGAGGTGCCGGGAGTTGCTTTGGCAATCTTTTCAAGATCAACCTCTCCGGCAACCGGGATTTTCTTGCAGTGAATCTGCAGAATTGCTTCGCGTTCCCTGACATCAGGCATATCGACAACAACCTGCCTGTCAAACCTTCCGGGTCTGAGCAGGGCCGGGTCCAGTACATCCGGTCTGTTGGTCGCAGCGATAATGATAACGCCGTCCTTGGTGTCAAAACCGTCCATTTCGACAAGCATCTGGTTCAGGGTTTGTTCGCGTTCGTCATGTCCTCCGCCGTAGCCGGCACCTCTTGTCCGTCCGACGGCATCAAGCTCATCGATAAACAGAATGCAGGGAGCATTTTTCCGTCCCTGTTCAAAAAGGTCCCTTACCCTGCTTGCGCCGACACCGACAAACATTTCAACAAAATCCGAACCGGACATATGGAAGAAAGCAACACCTGCTTCACCTGCAATAGCCTTGGCAAGGAGTGTCTTCCCGGTACCCGGGCTTCCCACAAGAAGGACTCCTTTTGGAATTCTTGCTCCGATTTTGGAAAACTTTGAAGGATTTTTCAGAAAATCAACTACTTCTTCAAGTTCATATTTCGCCTCTTTCTGCCCGGCTACATCGGCAAAAGTTGTTTTGTCTGTCGATTCCAGATAGCGTTTAGCCTTGCTTTTCCCGAATGAAAATGCCTTGTTGCCGCCCCCCTGGAACTGGCGGAACATGAACCATATAAAAAGAATTATCAGAACATAAGGCAGGAATGTGAGTATTGTAAGGATGGGCGAAGTCGATTTCTGTTCTCCGACAATTTCAACCTTCTTTTCCTCAAGTTTACTCATCAGCTCATCATCAACATAGGGAATTCTGGTTATAAAATCATATCCCCCCTGATTATCTCCGTATTTGAGTTTTCCCTCAATAACCTGCATATCCAATATTGTTACGCTTCGGATTTCATCATTTTCCAGTCTCTGAAGGAAATTGGAATAAGATATTTCGTTAATCTGATTGCCGCTGGTAATTATGAAATAACCAAGCCCAAGAAGGATGAGCGAAATAAGAAAAATAAGCGCAAAACGGTTTGACCCGAAATTAAAATTCATTTTACCGGGATCTTTATTATCATTATTTTTCTGCACAGTCAGTCCTACCCTTAAAAAAAATCATTATTCTATCATTAGCGGTACAATCGACGGATACAATATTTTCAGCTCCGAAAACGGAACCAATAACCGCAATCACACCTTTCCTGGTCTGTAGAACAGGAACCAGTTTTTTATCAGAAGCCGGAATTTTCCAGCCTGAAATCAGCTTTTTCAGACTCGTTTTTCCATGACTTCGGCTGATTTCGTCAGTTTCGATCCTGTTCCGTACCAGAACAGGAAAATCCAGCGCTTTTCTGCTGATATCAAGCTGTACTCCCCTGTCTATTGCAAAAGGGAGCATAATTTCGATACGCTCGGAATTATGGCCGTTAAAACCTTTTACAACAATAAGATACCTTTTTTTAGCCGGATCGACAATATCTGATTGCCAAAAAATCCGTCCGGTATCCTGATAAAGCCTGAACCCGTGTCCTTTAAGTATATTCCGTTTGGGACCGATATCTACACTTTTTTCAAGGACCTTGATAAATTTGTAGGGAAGACGCTCATTTTCACGGCCTATTGTAAAATTATGAAAAGCATAAAGCACGATTTCCATCCTTTGTGCCGGAGAACAGGCATTAAAATCATCTGTCTCCAGGAAAAAGCCGTATTTATCTTTTTGCCATATTTTTTCAGCAAGAACCCGGTAATTGTCATTTTCATATCTGACCAGTTTTTCAATAAGCCTCGGCAGTGATGTTTTATAGCCGGGAAATACTTTTTCCACAGCAGGAATCAGATATTGGCGGATTCTGTTCCTTAAGAATTCATCTTCCGAGTTACTTGAATCCAGAGAATAATCAATCTGTATGGAATTCAGATAATCCAGGATTGTCCTTTTTTCAAGTCCCAACAGTGGCCTGATTATTCTTCCTGAGACTTCTTTCATTCCTTTTAGGCCTTCAGGCCCTGAACCCTGAAAGAACCTCATTATCAGCGTTTCCAGGACATCATCCTGATTATGTCCCAGACAGATATAATCCGCAGATATCCGGTCAGCTTCTGAATTTAAAAGGCTGTAACGGATTTCACGCGCCAGTTCTTCTGTACTTCTGCCGCTTTCCCGCTTTTTATCCCCGATAAGTCCCGGCTCAATTCTTTTTTTGACAAACGAAGCCTTAAGTCCGCTGCAGATTTTTCCGGCAATTTTTTCCTCTTCTTCCAGCTCCTCTGCGTTTCTTATTCCATGGTTGATATAAACAGCATTGACTCTTCCCGGACAGATTTCGGAAAGAATATGCAGAAGAGCTGTAGAATCAGGACCGGCAGAATACGCCACAAGAAATACGGAATTCCTGTTGATATTGTTCCTGTCAAAAAAAGAGACAACTTCCTGTTTAACCTTGTTTCTGATTGACTTCATTTATTATCATTTCCGGAGTTTTTTCAAACAGGTCCAGTACTGCGTCTGCTGCCCTGGAGACGGCATCTTCAACAAGGTTTTTAATCTGTCCTGCCATCGGCGAAAGAACATATTTTATTACATCTTCCTTTTTATCCGGCCGGCCGATTCCGATATACATTCTCATAAAATTTCCGTTCCCTGTACAGGCTGCGATTGATGCAAGGCCGTTATGGCCGGCTGTACCGCCTTTTTTTTTCATCCTGATGTTTCCGGGTGCAAGATCAAGATTGTCGCAGACAACTAGAATGTTTTCCGGAACTGTTTTGTACCTTTTTATAAGCACAGGTAAAATGGTACCTGACAGATTCATATAGGTCAAAGGCTTAATTAGAATAATTTCTGATTTTCCGGATTTCACCGAAGCCCTGAGACAGGGTGTAAACAGTACCTTTTTAAAACGAACACCGGCTTTCAAGGCTGCCTTGTCAGCAACCATAAAGCCGGCATTATGCGGAGTATCCAAATACTTGCGGTCCGGATTTCCCAGACAGACAACAAGAAGTTTTATTCTTCGGCTCCTTCAGATGATGTATCTTCGGCTCCTTCTGCTTCTTCGCCTTCTGCAGCTTCACCTTCTTCGCCTTCAAGTCCTTCTTCAACTTCAGGTTCAAGAACTTCTTCTTTCTTGGCCGCAACAAGAGCAACTACCGTATCATCACTCGTAAGAACTTTCACGCCTTCCGGAATATCAATATCTCTTACATGAATTGAATTGCCGACTTCAAGGGCGCTTACATCCACGGTAATCTTTTCCGGCAGATCTTTGGGCAGACATTCAATATCTATCTCGTGGGTAAGTGCTTCGAGTATTCCGCCTTCCTTGACACCGAGAGGACTTCCCTCAAGATGAACAGAAACACGTGTCTTAAGAACCTTGCCCTTTTCAATTTCGTAGAAATCGATGTGATTTATTGTTCCCCTGAACGGATCATCCTGGAAATCCTTAACAAGTACGTCCCAGGACTTCTGTCCCATTTCAAGTTTTATGATTGTAGTTTCGGAAACTGTATGAAATTTATGTTCAAATTCCCTGGCATCCACACTGATTGTAACAGGTTCGTTATGACCGTAAATTACAGCAGGAATTTTTCCCATTCTTCTGAGTCTTCC
>CAZKOK010000353.1:0-1822 GCA_964554355.1 uncultured Spirochaetia bacterium
AAACCCAGATTTGATGCTGTACAGGAAATACTTGGGAAAAACCTCGGCGGAACGGGTCTTGCAGTCTGGACAGCCCCGAAAGGCGGCTACTTTGTAAGCCTGGAGACTGCAAAACCCGTGGCATCCCGCGTAGTGGAACTGATGAACGAAGCAGGAGTGTCCCTTACCCCCGCCGGAGCAACTTACCCGTACAAAAAAGACCCGGGCAATTCTAATATCAGAATCGCCCCGACAAGGCCTCCTCTTGAAGAACTGAAACAGGCGATGGAAGTACTTTGTCTGTGTATTAAACTGGCCAGCGCTGAATAGAATTATTTAAGGGTTTTCAAACATTTCTTTTTGTATTATTATATTGCCAGCTTTTCTTATAAGGAATGAAACAGTGGAATCAAAAGCCAGAATTACCGCTCTCGGCGCATACGTGCCTCCAAGAATACTTACCAATGACGAACTGGCAACAATGGTCGATACATCAGATGAATGGATTATGCAGCGTACAGGTATAAAAAAGCGTCATATTGCAGCCGAAGATGTTTTTGCGACAGATCTCGGCGTAAAAGCTGTTGAAGATATGGTAAGCCGTTCAGGCGTAAACATTAAAGATACCGATCTGATTATCGTTGCGTCATTCACACCGGATTTTTTCACACCGGCAATTGCAGCAGTACTTCACGGAAAACTCGGACTTAAGCCTACATGCGGTTCTTTTGATATGAATGCGGCATGCGCAGGTTTTGTCCATGCCCTTCTTACAGCCCAGTCCTATATAACGACCGGAATGTGCAGAAAAGTCCTGGTTGTGGCTGCTGAAGTTATTTCAAAAATAACCGACTGGAATGACAGAGCCAGCTGTGTTCTTTTCGGTGACGGAGCAGCTGCAGTCCTGCTTGAATACGCTGATAACGGCGGGAATTTTCTGAGTTCATGGTTCGGCAGTGACGGCGCCAATTCGGATAAACTCTATACAACGGGTCTTTCAACACAGATGAATGGTCAGGAGCTTCCTATCAAGGGATATTTCTGGCAGGACGGCCGCGCTGTATATAATTTTACAATAAAGGTAGTACCGGAAGGAATCAAATCACTTGCTGATAAGGCCGGTATTCCGTTAAGCGACATCAGATGGTTTGTACCCCACTCGGCAAACCTCCGTATAATCCAGTCAATCTGCGAGAAACTTCCCTATCCTTTCGAACAGGCGCTTACAAGTGTTGAAGAATACGGGAACACTTCTTCTGCTACAATTCCCCTTGCACTCTGGGAGGGGCTGAAAAGCGGCAGACTTAAAAAAGGCGACACCTGTCTTCTTTACGGCTTCGGCGGCGGGCTCAATCACGCCGGTACTATTGTACGCTGGTAAAAACTCACGCAACGACGCTACGATAATAAGACGACGCAACGTTTTATTTATGGTTTTATTAAAACCCAAAATTCTATTATCAGAATGAAGATTATATATCATGGAGTATAAAAGGATCTTCATTCAATTCGTTGCGCCGTTTTTACCTTTGCATCGTCGCGTGAGTTTATCCTTTCAGGTCTTGAATCTTCTTCTCTTTGAAAATAACAGCACGCTTATAATGGAAAGGATGGCCGAGACACCTATAATCGCCGGGAATGCCCACCTGAAACCCTGCAGGGGCAGGAAACTCAGGTTCATGCCGTAAAGGCTGGCCACAAAGGTCGGGATCATCAGGGCAATTGATATCAGGGTCAGTCTTTTCATTACCACGTTGAGATTATTGGAAATAACCGAAGCAAAAGCATCCATCATTCCGCTTAAAATATTGGAATAGATACTGGTCATTTCTATGGCTTGTCT
>CAZKOK010000353.1:1832-4887 GCA_964554355.1 uncultured Spirochaetia bacterium
CTCGGTCTGCTCCCTGTCAAGGGCAGGAAAAATCGTCCTGTCAAACTTTTCCAGAAGAAGTTCATTACCGCGCAGTGAAGTCGCAAAAAAGACAAGTGACTTTTCCAGCCTTAACAGATGGATGAGTTCGGTATTGCGAACGGACTGCTGCAGTTCCTTTTCTATCTGCCCGGTCTGCCGGTTTATGGCCTTAAGAAAACCCAGGTAATAATGCATTGCCCGCATAAGCAGCAACATAACGAATGTTGCCGGTCTGAATGTATCTGCCGGCCGTCCCGTCTTTCCCGTATAGTCCTTTACGGCCGGAATTTCGCGCGAGCAGATTGTAATGATAATGTCTTGCGCATTGATAATTCCAAGCGGAAGGGTAAAAAAACTTACTTCCCGTGATTTGTCGAATAAAGGGACCCGTGTAATGAGGCAGAGTGAATTATTGAACCGTTCAATTCTGGGGCGTTCATCTTCATCCAGAATGTCCTGGATCAGGTCTTCGGGGACCTTGTAATCGTTAATCAGTGTTGAGATTTCAAGTTCATCAGGGGCTGTAACCTCTATCCAGCATCCCTTTTCCAGGATGGCCGAACGGACCAGCTTATCCTTGTGTCTTTTCCAGATTGTAATCATGATTTACCTCCCTTCGCCAAAGCCTCTGCTGTCCGGAATGGCTGCGGAAGAAGGTCTCAGAAAGAAATCAGCGGCGGGATCTTTCGGCGCCCGCAGCTGACAATCCGCATTGAATTCCGTACACCGGAAGCTTCTGTCTTTCAGAAAGAGTCAGGTAGCATAAACTGCCGTCTTCAGATTCTGACATAACTGCGTTCACCTCGTTAATAAGATACGCCGGCTGATTCTGCCGGCGTTTTTATTTTGTATACTAATAAAGTAACTGAACTTCCCGAAAAAAGCAATTGCTTCGCTCAGGATTTGAAAAAAAAGAAACCCGGGATCATATTACATTTTCTTTCTGGCAACGGGTTCCTTATCCACCAGTTCAAATTCCCAATAGGCAAGTTCAGGATTATCAGCCGGTATCGGACCGACAGTTACTGTTTTGTAGCTTAATCGCCACGGCATAATCAGGGGATTTTGTACATACCCGCCCGTATCCTGATTTTTGATAAGGACATATCCGTTTCCGGCGGATTCCAGTGTCCAGTGAAAGCTTTCTGCTGACGGTCTCGGTATGGTCTGGTAGTGGAGAATTGAATCGTCATCATTCGTTGTCAGGTATGTACTGTAAACCCCGAAAGGATATCTTGAACGAAGCAGAGTATAGGAACCGCCTCTGGAAGAGTTGTTGTATACATACCACATATTCTTGGTTGAGTCGGAAGTCCTGGCAATATTGCTGCTGACAGCTATGTGCCGCGAATCCGTCACTCCGGCATTCAGATAAAAGTCAGGATCATAGCAGTTGCGGATTCTGTAGTATTGTCCGGCGGGACGGGCCGAAGAATCGTAATAATCGCATTCATAGAGGTTTACCATGTATCCGCTCATATACAGCAGGCTCAGAAGCCTGAGCGCACTTCCATAATAATGATAGTCACCCGTGATGTCTTCTTTTTCATTTTTAAGTCTGTCATACCATAACTTCGCTTCGTTAAAATCATATGACATCTGGGCCGTTCCGAGCATGGCAAGAAATGTAACCGCAGGGTTTTGAGGGTCTCTCACGCCGGGCTGGCCTTCATTAAATCCGTCCCGGTCTTCCCATTTCCATGCACTTCCGTCCATTGCATATCCGTCCGTGAAGGTATTTATTTTACCCTTGAAAAACGCGGCTATCTTGTCTGTGATTTCTTTGGATATTTTTGTACCGTACCAGCTGTAGTCCATGGCGATCCTCCATGGTACACGTACAGCGTCATAATAAAAATTCATGCTCTGCATTTTCTGCAGATCTTTATCATCTGTTTTGCGGTCACCGTTGATATCGGCAATATTTTCGTAAACCATTCCATCAACAAATGAAAAGTACTGCCTGTCACTACCGGTTGTCCGTTGAGGGGTGGGACCTGATGTATCTATCCAGTCAGGGAAAAGCCCTGCCAAACCGTTTACCGAATCAATTTCCGCCATCTCCTCATCCATGGATTTAATGACATTATCGCAGATATCCATGTATTCGGCCCTTATTTCCGGCGTATTGAATACAAGGCTGGCTGCGGTACAGTTGGCAATAAAGGTTTTAAACAGTCTCCAGTATGCAGGAGTATAATAGGAAGGGTTCCAGCAGTCATTTCCGCCCCATGCCCTGCCGGCCTTGATGGTATACTTGGTCTTCCCATTAATATCTTCCTTTTTTACATCGTAGTCACAGATATTCTTGATAAATCCAGATGCTTCGCAATGAAACTCCCAGCTGTGTGAAGACCACCTCTTTGAAGCAAAAACGAGTGCAACTGCCATATCCAGGTCCGCGTCGGCAGCACCGCTTCTGCCCGTTCTCTGATAAACAGCTGCTTTATAGAAAGCCGAAGTTCTGTATTTTCCTGCCAGACTTACTGTCTGTCCGAATTGATCGATATATTCATTACTGCTTATTTTTTCATAATAATAAGGCTGCCCTTCGGGCGTTTTATACAAATAGGTGCCGTATGTCCCGAATCCTACCCTGTAGTAAATATAATCGTGTGAAATAGGATGTCCGAATTCGCTTATTTCCACATTGTCGTTTCTGATCAGCCATTGCATAAACATGTCGTCCCCGGCATGAAATTTAGCGTATTCGTAGAGTTGGGCGAAAGTGTCCATGTCATCAAAATAAACAGCCAGAAGCATTCCATAAGCCTGTCCCTCCGAAACAGTGTCGTACGGATGGGCTCCGTCCCCGTAATCACGCTGCACGCGCAAACCTACTCCTCCGGTTCCGTTTTTGGTGACATAAGTTGCTTTCCATTCTTCATACTCTGCTTTAAGAAACGCCTCATCACCGGCGCCTACAGCATAACCGTAATCATAACCCCAGACGGGGACCATGCTGCTTCCGTCATTGGCCAGCCCCCTGATTCCGGTTTCGCCGATGCCTGAAACTCCGTTGGAAATTTCCGAT
>CAZKOK010000354.1:0-4868 GCA_964554355.1 uncultured Spirochaetia bacterium
GGTTGGATTCATCCTGATTATTGCCGGCAGGAAAAAAGTGCAGGGGTATGTATACTTCCTTAGGAAAACTGTCGTCCCAGAAGCCGTAGTTCTGTGTAGGTATCCCTTTATAATCGCCTTCTTCAGTTGAAATTGACCATGATATCAGGTTATGATCAATAAACTGTGATGCCTGGGCCAGTATGAATGAATCATTTGGATTAAAACCGGCCTTTTTTGCAAGGAAATAGATTGTATAGTAATGAAATTCTAAATTCATTTCTGATGCAATATTAGGTTATACATGAAAAATAGGCAATAAAATGATGGTATACAAATGAAAATATTTTCTGTTCCTGACAATCTTGAAGGACTTATTTTTGACATCGATCAGACACTGTACAGACATGATCATTATTACGGCCTTCAGGAGAATCTTCAGGTCAGGGAATTTGCTGAAGAAGAAAACATTACATACGAACAGGCATCAGAAAAAATAAAAAAATACCGTGAAGATTATGCCAGAGAGAACAGGAACAACGGTGAAAAGCCTTCACTCGGCAATACTTTCAGCCATTTCGGTTATCCTGTCAATGTGACTGCCGAATGGCGAAAGAAACTTTTCAAACCGGAAAAATATCTTTCCTATGACAAAAAACTTGTAAAAGCTTTCAAAAAGCTTGCAGCAGAGTTAATGATAATTGCAGTCACAAACAATGCAGACATTATCGGAATTAAAACGCTGGAAGTGCTTGGGATTGCAGACTTTTTTAAAGCTGTACTCGGTCTTGATTCAACAGGTGTGTCTAAACCGCATGACAGACCGTTTCTCGATGCGGCCCGGAAGCTGAATCTTGCCTGTTCCTCCATTGCGGCAGTAGGGGACAGATATAATATTGATCTTGAAATTCCGATAAGTCTTGGAATGGGCGGGGTTCTTGTTGAAAATATGGATGATGTCTACAGGCTTCCTGAAGTTTTACTGAAATGAATTTTTAAAAATCATAGAAGTGCCATTGTTTTGCCAGACCGCAGAAGCCGTATTTTTTAACCTTTTTTTCGAAATCTCTCCAGTTGTCACCGTAATGCATAAGGATCATTTTCTTTTTAATCTGTGTGGGGAGGTTCTTAAGTTCTTCGATTCCGGCATGTACGCCTGCGGAAAAAAACTGGCAGTCATGGAATATGAATTCCAGGTCAAAAATACCGTCAAAACTTTCTATTAGTTCAGGATCGTACCTGGTATCAGATGTGTACAGAATACGGTTGTCGAGTACCAGACCGCAGCTCCAGAATGAATTGTGCCAGCTTTTTGCGTTATCCGGAATATGCATTGTTCTGAACATTTTAATATTGAGCTCACCGAGATTTGTTTCAAGGGTCTCTCTCGGATATGATTCAAGCCATTCGGGCTTAATAATATTCCACACATCGCCAAAGTGAAGTACCGAGCCGTCTTTTTCTTCGCCGAATGCTGTTCCGCCCCTTAATGACATGTCCCAGAGCAGGTGCTGATAAATATCATTAATAATTATGCTCGGTTTCTTTTTTTTAAAATATCTCCCCATAAGCATGGCCTCTTCAAGACCGCCGATATGGTCGGCATGTGAATGGGTAATAAGATAATTGTCAATATCAGTAATTGATATGCCAAGATCGTAAAACGCCTGGGGACATTTTGTGCCGCAATCAATCAGCAGATGTTCCCTGCCTTTAATTACAAGGGCATTGGTCTGATAATGTTTTTTTGAAAAAGCGCTTCCCACGCCGACAAAAAATATACTCAGATTTCCGCCGTTTTTCAGTGAAAGTGGTGTGTTTTTAAATTTTCTGACTTTCATTATGCCCTCGTAATTACTATAACAGCTAATTTAACAATTGTCCTTTTAAAATTCATAAAAGTCGGCCGCCGTTAATTATTTCTCGGAGTTTTTAGCCTTTAATTTTAGTTTACAGGGCTGAGAATTTATATACTGCTTTGTGATTGTATGTTTCTCCCGGTCTTATAATACTGTCCGGAAAATCAGGCTGATTGGGAGAATCCGGATAATGCTCGGTTTCAAGACATACGGCTTCGTATCTTCTGTGTTTTCCAAGCCGGCTTTTGTTTCCTTTCAGATAAATGCCTGAGTAGACCTGGACGCCGGGCTGGGTTGTATACAGTTCCATTTTTCTGCCGCTTTGTTCATGCACAAGTTCGGCAGCTTTTCTAAGGACTCCTGTTTCTCCGTTAACTGCGTAACAGTGGTCATATCCATGGACCTTTCTGATATCTTTTCCAATTGGCCTGGCGCTTGTAAAATCCATAGGTGTGCCGGCAGTTTTTTCAAGAATTCCTGTCGGAATGGCTTTTTTATCAACAGGAATATAATAGTCTGCATTCACCATTAAAAGGTGATCGAGAATTTTTGATTTCTTTGCGCTTAAGTTAAAATATGCATGATTTGTAATGTTTACAGGTGTCGCCTTGTCGCAGACTGCTTCCCAGTTCATTTCAAGTTCATTTTTATCATTCAGCGTAAATGTAGCGGAAATATCAAGATTACCGGGATATCCCATTTCGCCGTCTTTGCTTGTGTAGACAAATTTTACAGAAACAGAATCTTTGTTCTTTACGGGAAAAGCTTCCCATATCACTTTGTAGAATCCTTTTGATCCTCCATGCAGATGATTTAACCCGCCTTCGTTGCAGTCAACCTGATATTCCATGCCGTCGATGGAAAACCTGCCGCCTGCTATCCTGTTGGCGAAGCGGCCTACCGTACATCCGAAATAAGGATTTTTTCCAATATAACCTTCAAGATTATCAAAACCCAGACATATTTCCTCCGATACGCCATTTCTGCCGGGGACCTTAAGCGATTGAAGCGTGGCTCCAAATGTAATTATGGATGCACTGATGCCGTTGGAATTTTCAAGTGTAACAATATCAACCTTCTTGCCTTCTTCTGTTGTGCCGAAATGGCTTCGTGAAATATTCATTTAATTACCATCCTGTAAGTTATTCTCTTTCCCCCAGAAGTGTTTTAAGTTCCCTGATCTGGGCTACAAGTCTTGAGCGGTCCAGATTCTGGAATTTTCTCGGGACCATCTCCCTGCTTGTACATTCAAGAACAGCAACCAGATTCTGAAGTTCAATTTCGTGAGGATATGCCGGGGGAACAAAATCCCGCATTGTTTCTTCAAGATCTTCTTTTGTTATTATCACATGATTGTTCATTGCTGCAAGAAATTTGGCCCTGATAAGTATTGATTCCAGATCGGCACCTGAAGAATCAAACTGGTATTTTTTTAACAGATCCGATATGGAGAATTTCTGGATTTTCAATTTCAGTTTTTTAATAAGTGTCTCGAAAAGGTCTTCTTTTTCATCTGCTGTGTCGGGATAGAAGAGGGCAAGATGCTCTTCAGCCCGGCCCTGGCGCTTAAGGTCAATGGGAAGCAGGTCGGGACGGCATGTAATCAGAAACCAGATTATTTTACCTCTGTATTCGGTATTCCCCATAAAAGATGCGATCTGCGCAAAAATCCTGTTGCTTGTACCGGAATCCCCGTCCTGGTTTCTGTCACCGAGAAAAGCGTCTGCTTCATCGATCATGACGCCCACAGGGGACATAGCCTTCAGAATATTCAGTACTTTTTCCAGATTCGCTTCGGTAACTCCCTGCCATTTGGATCGGAAATTCCTGAATTTTACTATGGGGATACCAATTTCGGCTGTAAAGGCGCTTACAATGAATGATTTGCCTGTACCGACGGGCCCGGAAAGAAGATAACCCATCGGAAGGACATCCAGCCGACCCTGCTTTATTGCTCTTGACGCTGACGTAAAACGCTTTTTGACAAAATCATGTCCTGATACAAATGCAAGTCCATGTTCGCTTTCTATAAATTCAAGAAGACCTGCAGCCTCATTTTCGATAATCTCTTTTTTTTTCTGTCTTAAATATTCAAGATTTATAGGTTTATCTTCCTGAAATGACTCCGCGACAAGCTGATTCAGATTCATCAGGTTAAGGCCGGATGTTATCTTTGCCATTCTTTCGGTATTAAGTCTGTCTTCAAGAAGAAGTGTCTCCTGACGTGCAAGAAAATCGAGGAAACTTTTTCTTACCCTTTCATCAGGAATGGGAATATTGACTTTTACCGTACTCGGAGAGCGTATTAACCTCTGTGAAAGATCAGCCTGGTTTTCGGTTAAAAGAATAATTGAAACATCGCCCTGGGTAAAAATCGGATCATGCGCCCAGCGGTTAAGAGTAACCAGATTGTATCTGTCGGCTTCATCCAGACTTGAAATATCTGTATTCGGAACTATGGTTTCGGCAAAATCAATAATCAGCACCATCCTTAGATTTTTCGGCATGTTAAGCAGAAAATATTTTTCAAGGTAAAAAAATGCTTTCTTCGGATCAGATGATATGAATTCGGCAGGATCAGTTTCCGGATAGGTCTTTCTCATGAAATCGAGATATGTTCTCTGCATATCCTGGTCGCAGAAATTAACACCTGATGATCTGTCGTAAAAAACGATAAAGTCCCTGTTGCCGAACAGAACATCGGAAATAAACTCCTGGATCCTGACGAATACGAATTCTCCTTCCTTCATCTTGTTCGGAAGAAAATCCCTGATGTTTCCGTGAACGATGTAAAGATTGGCGGTTTTTGAACAATAGCGATATGAAAGTTCCTGCGCCCATGCAGGAAGAATTTTAATAAAATCCAGATTTTTGACAATTAATTGCTCTGACATTTCCCCTCCCCAGGAGATAGGAAAATTATATGGTGAATTGCAGTGTCAGTCAATGCAATTATTTGATACAGATGGGAAACCGGGAAGGAAAAATGGATATAACCGATGAAGGAATCGGAATTAAACAAACCGTCAT
>CAZKOK010000355.1:0-4866 GCA_964554355.1 uncultured Spirochaetia bacterium
CTGTAAAGTTTTTTCACAAGAGTTTTTAATCGTTCTCCCTGAACTTTCCTTAATTCATCCGCAGACAGCGTTTCCCATTTTTTATCCCAGATCATAACTACTCCCCCTGAAAAATACTTGTTTAATATTACCATGGAAATCCGGAACGCTGGAAAAAAAGATCAGAACATAAATCAAACCGTCCGTTTTCCTTTATTCCCTTAATTGATCAAATCTATTCAAACGTCTTTCCCGTCTCAAAGGCTTTCAGATTGTCTTCTGCGGATCCTTCAGGGACCAGACTGCTTATCGCCTTTTCCCAGCTGTCCGCCGGAAAAGATACAAAGCGTGAAACCACTCCCAGAAGAGCAACATTCAGATATTTCCTGAGTCCGATTCTCTCAACCATTGTACGGGGCTCCAGAAAAATGACATTGCTGCTTTTTGAGCTTATTTCTTCCTTTATTCCTTCGGGATAAACTTCCACCATTGCCGGTTTCAGATGTTCTTCAAGAACGATAAGCTGTGTGTCTTCATTGGCCCATTCAAGCCAGCGCAGTGTTTCCATCATTTCCAGAGACACAAGCATATCGGCGTCCCCCCTGGGGATAAGGGGTGAATTCACTTTTCCGCTGAAACGCACATGGCTGAAAACCGAACCGCCGCGCTGACTCATTCCGTGAATCTCGCTTTTTTTAACGTCATGCCCGGCATTAAGGGCTGCCTGTGTCAGAATATCGCTGGACAATATGATTCCCTGGCCCCCCACTCCGACCATCAAAATATTGAAAGTTTTCTTTTCCATCTATTTCCTGTTCCTTTTGCGTTTATAAATAACACAGGGCCCTTTGACAACAAGCAGACACAGTTCCTTTCTGCCTATCATTTCCGGAATCAGACTCTCAAGCTCGGCCTTGCCGTAGGCATCCGCAATTTTCACATTTTCCTTTTTTATGCCGACAGCCTCCGCGAGTTTTATATAATCAAGCTGATATGTTTCCTCACCGTTTATCCGTTCTCCGGACAGCGGATTCGGCTGCATGCCGGTCATTGCCGTCGTGCCGTTATCGAGAACTATTACCATGGTGTTCCGTTTATTGTAGGCGGCATTAACAAGACCGGTAATTCCCGAATGGGCAAAGGTTGAATCGCCGATTACGGCGACCGTATTTGAATATTTTTCACCTGAAGCAATTTCCATTCCCTGGGCAACCCCGATGCTTCCTCCCATTTCCACACAGGTATCCATGGCATTATACGGAGGAAGCACTCCAAGCGTGTAGCATCCGATATCACCGGCTACGGTCGCTCCGATGCGTCCCAGAACTGTAAAAACAAGCCTGTGCGGACAGCCCGGACACAGCGAAGGCGGCCGCGGCGGCAGCTTCATTGAGGCAGAAAGAGGTTTTTTTGTCTGATGCTTTGCTGACTTTACGACATCACCAAGAGAATCCAGCAGAATATCCGGAGTAAGTTCCCCGACAGATGGAAGATAATTCTTTCCATCGACATCAAGACCCCAGGACCGGATTCTCATTTCCATAAACGGATCCAGTTCTTCAACAACAATTACCTTGTCGACTTTGGAACAGAATTCGGTTATCAGTTTCCGCGGCAGGGGATTCGGCGTGGCGATTTTAAGTACCGAAGCTTCGGGAAATACCTCCCTGACATAAGTATAGCTGATTCCTCCAGTTATAATACCAATCGAAGTGTCTCTGAGTTCCGTTCTGTTTATTTCCAGCGAATTGACATCCTCCGCCATTCTGTCCATGCGTGCTTCCACAAAGTCATGGCGCATTCTTGCATGTGCGGGGATCATTACGTATTTTTTAACATCCCTGGCAAAACCTTCAGCCTTGTGACTGCGCAAGGGTTTAGGGTCAGGCTCAACCACTGTCATTGAATGTGAAATTCTTGTCGTGGTACGCAGGATAACAGGGGTATCATATTTTTCACTCAGTTCAATCCCGATACGGGCAAACTGTCTTGCCTCCTCCGAGTCAGAAGGATCAAGCATCAGCACCTTTGCATGATAAGCATAATTTCTGTTGTCCTGCTCATTCTGGGACGAATGAATTTCCGGGTCATCGGCCGAAACAATAACAAGTCCGCCCCGGATTCCGGTATAGGATGAAGTAAACAGCGGGTCGGCCGCGACATTCAGGCCGACATGCTTCATGGTTACCAGCGTTCTGGCTCCGGCAAAGGCAGCGCCGAGACCTACCTCCAGGGCAACTTTTTCATTAACAGACCATTCCGTATATACGTCTTTATGCTTTGTGAGATTTTCAAGTATTTCGGTTGAGGGGGTCCCGGGATATCCCGTACCCACTGTAACACCGGCTTCCCAGGCACCCAAAGCAATTGCTTCGTTGCCCGACAGTAAAATCCTGGCCATGATAAATCCTTTATTCTGTCTGTATCCGGTAAAAAACTTTACCGGGATGTTACTGATATTTTTTTACCTGTAATCAATTACCCTGACAGCCTTGCCTTCCTGGACAGGCAGGGATTTCGGTTCAACTATCATAACATGGGGGTGAACGGTAATTTCAGCCTGCAGATCGGCCTGGACCCTCTTTTTCAGCGCTTCAAGCTCCGAAAAAACTTCCCTGAAACTCTCTTCGTTCAGTTCAACTTTTATATGCAGCTTGTCAAGGAAATTCTCCTTGCGGATCTCAATCAGGTAATTCGTGCCGATTTCCGGAATCTTCATCAGGACCCGTTCTATCTGGACAGGAAAAATATTCACCCCGTTGATAATCAGCATATCATCGCTGCGGCCGGTAATCCGTTCCATCCTGCGGTGGGTCCTGCCGCATCTGCATTTTTCCGGGATAATTCTTGTAAGGTCGCGGGTCCGGTATCTGATAAGCGGCATTGCTTCCCTTTGCAGACTCGTCAAAACAAGTTCTCCTTCTTCACCATCTTCAAGAATTTCCCCGCTTTGAGGATTTATTATCTCGGGATAAAAATGGTCTTCCCAGATATGAAGGCCCTGCTGACAGGAACATTCAAATCCGACCCCCGGTCCGCACATTTCGGACAAACCGTAGGAATTATAGGCCTTTAAGCCCAGCAGCTGTTCTATTTTCCGCCTTATCTCTTCGGAATGCGGCTCAGCTCCGATGAAAGCCATCCTCAGCTTCAGGTCCCCTGCCGGATTTATATTTTCATCCTTTAAAATTCCGGCAAGCCTGAGCGCATAACTTGGAAGAACATGCACCGCTGTTGTTCCGAACTGCTGCATGAACCAGATCTGTCTTTTTGTATTGCCCGGTCCTGCAGGAATAACCAGCATACCGATTTTCTCGGCACCGTAATGCAGACCAAGCCCACCGGTAAAAAGACCGTATCCCATCATGTTCTGGAAAACATCCGTGCTGCGTGCGCCGGCCATATAAAGACAGCGGGCCATCACATCCTGCCAGTTGTCGAGGTCCTTTTTTGTATGAAAAACAGCTGTCGGGTTCCCGGTCGTTCCGGACGAAGAATGAAGCCTTACGGTCTCACCCGGATCGACAGCAAGAAAGCCGTAAGGGAAATTGTCCCGCAGGTCCTGCTTGGAAGAAAACGGCAGCTTCTGAATATCTTCAAGGGAATTTACTGTAATTCCGGCCAGTTTTTCACGGTAATACGGACTTTTCCGTGCCTGCTCAAGTGTGCTTGACAGACCCGTTAACTGAAGTTTATTAAGAGTTTCGCGGGACATAAGCTCAATTGCTTCATCCCAGCATTCAACTGTCCCCATGGTTAAAAAATGATAACAGGACTCACCCCTGGTTGTAAAGAATAATGTTGAATCATATTTTACTTGCCCTGTTGATTGTTCTGCTGATAATATTGTATGTCATGCTGATTATTGATGCGCACACACATGTTTTCCCTGATTCGATAGCCTTCGATACAGTAAAAGGAATGGCCGAAAACGCGGAAATTCCGCTTTTTACAGACGGCACCATAAACGGTCTGATACAGGTAATGGAGAAGAACTCCGTGAATTATTCAGCAATAATGCCGGTGGCCACAAAACCCGAACAGGTCGAAAGCATCAACAACTGGGTGCAGAGCAACAGAACTGAAAAAATAATCCCGTTCGGAGCGATTCATCCCGACTATCCTGATCCCGTAAAGGAACTGGAAAGAATAAAGCAACTCGGCTTTAAGGGAATAAAACTTCATCCCGATTACCAGGTCTTCTATCCAACCGAAGAAAGGATGAAAATAATATACGAAACCTGCTGCCGGTTCGGGCTGATCATTCTGTTCCATTCGGGAGATGATATCGGCCACCCCCGGCCCGGACATGCCCTTCCGAGGATTCTTTCCCGCGTAGTTGACGAATATCCCGATCAGGTTTTCATTTTTGCGCATATGGGCGGATTCGAAGTATGGGACCAGACCGAACGCTATCTTATAGGCCGGAACGTTTATCTGGATACATCCTATTCCTTCGATTATACAGCGAAAGAAAGAGTATTCAGCATGATAAAAAAACACAGACCTGAAAGAATCCTGCTTGGAAGCGATTCCCCGTGGGGCGACATCGGGAAGGAAATTGAAAACATACGTTCACTTGATTTAACGGAAAGTGAGAAAGCGGGGATTCTGGGGCTGAATTCAGCCAGGCTTTTCGATATTGATTTGCAGATTTCCGGAACACTATGAAAGGAGAACCAAATGGGTATTTCCCGTAAAATAAAAACCTCGATGGAACAATCCTCCTGGATCAGGAAGATGTTTGAAACCGGCGCCCTGCTTAAAAAGGAACACGGCGCCGACAGGGTATTTGACTTCAGCCTTGGAAATCCGAACCTCGCCCCGCCCGAAGAATTCAAAAAAGCCCTGATTAAAATTGCCGGGACCAGTTACCCGGACAAACAC
>CAZKOK010000356.1:0-1404 GCA_964554355.1 uncultured Spirochaetia bacterium
GCCGACAAGGGTCCTGAGCTGGGCAAACTGGTCTTTCAGTTCAAAGAATACTTCCAGGGCATCATTTTCCCACGAACTGCTTACTCCTGTATAAGTTACATCATCAGTTCTTTTTACCATGCCGTATAATGTACCGCCTTTATAAACGATAGTCCATTCGGCTGTCAGTTCATTGGGGTCTGCAGGTATCCGTTCATCATCAACATCCAGCTGGTCAAAGCCCATCGGATAGATGATTCCTTCTGCCCATTCGTTTCCTGTAATCTTTCCGTCAATTACAGGGGCTGTTTTGACTTCGCGCGCTGTAAACGGCGGGATGGCCCTGCGTTTTACATCGTCTGTTGCCAGGCCGAAATCCAGGTCCACAGGACCTGCTTCAAAGGCTTCCCTCATTGCGAAATAAGCGGGTTTGGGAACATATTCTCCGTCAAATATAACAGCGCCGCCGGTACCCGGATCATGATGAGGTATCCAGGAAACAGCATCGGAAAGGCCCCAGATGACAATGGTGTCGCAGTTTTCAACTGCAAGCATTATTTCAACAATTTTTCTGTACCATTCGGCCTGAAGTTTGAGGTCTTCTTCTTTTATAGGTTCCTTGATTCGGATATCAAGTTCGGTTATATCGACCTTGAGGCCCAGATCAGAAAAACGCTTGATATTCTTGTACAGACTTTCAAAGTTATAGCTTTTCATGAGTGTAAGATGTCCCTGGAGTCCGACGCCGTGAATGGGGACGTCTTCATCAAGAAGCTTTGTAACCATATTGTACATTGCATCCGATTTTGCGCCGAGGGTTTCTACACCGTAATCGTTGTAATATAGCAGCGCATCGGGATCAGCTTCATGGGCCAGCCGGAAGATCATCGGTATATAATCTTCACCCAGTGTTTCGTAAAAAACGCTATTGCGGTAATTGGACCCGTCAAGAGCTTCGTTAAGGACATCCCAGGCATATACCTTGCCTTTATAATGGCTTACAACAGTCTGGATATGATTCGTTAATTCGGCAGTCAGGGTTTCCTTTGTCCAGGGTACTTCGGGGTTAATAACATAATTGGGGGCCTGACTGTGCCATACCAGAGTATGTCCGCGTACTTTCATATTATTCTCAAGAGCAATATTGATAATCTTGTCAGCGAACTCCCACTTGAATCTGTCAGGTCCAGGCTGAATGGAGGCCCATTTCATTTCATTTTCCGCTGTTACATAATTAAACTGGGTTATTACCGTCCCGCCGTATACTTTGGAATCAATATATTGCGCACTTACGGCAACACCGATATTCATTCCGGCTTTTTCGGCAGCTTCCCTTAAAGTCAAACCGTCATCATCATAAACCACTCTTGTATCAACCCATTCACCACCATCCTTGTTGGGTGATTTTACAGGTGTTGTACAGCT
>CAZKOK010000356.1:1414-4857 GCA_964554355.1 uncultured Spirochaetia bacterium
CTTAATACTGTCAGCAGAGCCAGAGTAAATAATAAAATTCTCTTCATTTTCATCTCCCTGAATGAATATAATTTCTTTGAAGTTCAAATACTGAATATATCATTTTTATATAGGCACATTCTAATACAACATGTAGAATTTATAAATAACAATTTGCCGTTTTTTCTGCAATTTATCTTTTAACTGTTCATTCAACTGTAAATTTTACCTTTTCATATGTCTTTTTTTATGGTAAATTTGTACAATCCTGCAGGGGATTATGAAGAGTACTGAAAAAAAAAGATCAATTGAATTCGGTTTCGGTTTTCTTAAAGAGGATTATCCTTTACACAGCGATGAATTTTATGAGCTTCATTATATCTGTCAGGGAGCCGGAAAACTTGTTGCAGAAGACTGTTCATATACCCTCGCGCCTAATCTGCTGATTATAAGTCCGCCGGATGAAAAGCACAGAATAAAGGTTGAAAAACAACTTTTATTTCATATTATAAGGATATTCAATCCGAATTCAGAAAAGGAAATAATTGACAGGCTTTGCGCTGAATGCAGGAGCCGCAAAGGGTTTGAAATACCAGAAATCAAACGCTTTGAAATAGACCGGCTAAAGACGCTTTCAAGCATTAACGATGAACTTGCCGAAAAGGCGGCCTGGAACGGGCTTTTATCGATACTCAGTGAGCTTCTGATACCGGAGAAGCATCTGAATGCTGTCTATTCCGATGATACACTTTTGAAAGTTATACGGTATATGGAATTGAATTTTCAGAAAAAAATATGTATTGATGAACTTGCTTCTCTTGTTACACTTACCTCATCACAGTTAAGCCATCTGTTCAAGGGAAAAACCGGATTCTCCACTATTGATTATTTTTTAAGGCTGAAAGTTGATGCAGCCTGCTATCTGCTTAAATCCTCGGATTATCTGAACAAGGAAATGGCCGAGTATCTTGGTTTTTCCGATGAATTTCACTTCAGCAAAATATTCAAAAAAAAGACAGGCCTGAGTCCCCGGGAGTTTAAAACCCGCATGAAATCTGTCGACGGCGAAAAAGTCCACAAACTTATAGTGGAATCAATTCTGCCTATCCAGATCAATACGAGGCAGGAGGATTACAGAAAACGGAAAGAGGGGTGAGGGCAGTTCGTCTTTCTGAACCACAGAGGGATATTCGTAATTCAGATACGAAGATTTTCCATGATATATCTTCTTTATTCGAATTATATATTTATGGTTTTTCACAACCCCTAAAAAAAATTATATAAATTATATTTTCACGGGAGCCTATAAAACTTTCATTAAAAACTCTGTGTTCTCTGTGCACTCTGTGGTTTAAAATAAGAAAAGACCTCACACCAGCAAGGTCTTTAAATTAAAATTTTATATATCACTTCACGAATTCGAGTTCAGCCAGGTTTACTCCCTGCCAGCTGTCGTTGTAGCCGTAGACCGGGTAGAGCTGGGATTCGCGGGTTTCACCATTGTCATTGTCGGCAAGGGCGATGTTGAATCCGATAATTCCAAGCCCGGCTGCGTCTGTGCCGAGATCACATGAAAATTCAAGTACAGTGCCGTCAGCACTCCAGACAGCGTCAGCAGCGAATGTTCCGTCTCCCCATCCCTGCCCGACGACTGTTCTAAGCTGGGAGAAAGTTTCATTAATTTCCAGAAATAACTCTACCGTGTCGTTTTCCCATACATTCGGGGCGTCGGTAATTGTAATGTCATCGGTTCTCTTTACATACCCGTACAGCATATTTCCGTCATAAACAACACCCCAGTCCCCGTAAAGGTCAGAATAGTCTTTGCTGTATCTTTCATCTGCAACATTGAGCTGATTGAACCCGAACTGGTATTTTACTGCGTTTTCCCATTCGCTGCAGTTCCAGCTGCCGTCAACTTTAATTCCGGATGAGGTGCCGGCTTTAAACGGAAGGGTCACATTTGCGTCGCCTGCTGCATCTTCGCCCAGGGCAAGTGAACCCAGGTTATAATCGTAGTATGAATCATTCTGTCCATTCAGCGGACAAAGCAGATATTTGCTGCCGCTGCCGTCATTGTCAGACAGGCCGATGTTCCAGCCGATAATTTTACCGGCTGATCCTTCCGGCAGTTCCACTGAAAATTCAACAGCAGAACCGTCTTCGTTCCAGACGGCTTTTGCCGGGAAGCCGTAGTTCCGGTCAAAGTTTTTTCCGACTTTTGCCCGGTGCTGGGTGAAAGCTCCGTCAACATCAATGTACAATTCAATACAGTCATTTTCCCACGGATTCAGCGAATCCGTATATGTTATATCATCTGTTCTTGTTACATAGCCGTAAAGCATATCTCCGTTATGCATTAATCCGAAATCACCTGAAAGATCGTTAAGATCAGAAGATGTCCTGAGATCATCGGGATTAAGCTGATTATAAACAAACGGGTATTTGTATGCGGATACCCATTCATCTGCATCTAAAATGCCGTCAACTGTTGCAAGCCCCTCCGGAGCGAACATCGGGGGTATTGTCCTGGGCGGAGGCCCCTGTTCCTCTTCGTCATATGCTTTTACGGAAACCCTCGGTGTTTTTGATGCGCAGCCGGATAAAAGCGATATAATCATCAGAATAAAAAGCATTTTTTTCATCATTTACTCCCGGTTGATGTTGCACTGGTTTTGATTATTTTAACATCAGATCAGTATTTATAAAACAGTTAATTTAAAAAAAAGCCCTGCCGGAAAGCAGGACTTTTTTTACTGTTGATATAAATTATTCTACGAATTCAAGTTCAGCAAGGTTCAGTCCCTGCCAGCAGTTGTTTACACCAGGCTGCGGGTAAAGCTGTGTTTCTCTTGTGTCGGTGTCGTCGTTGTCAGCAAGAGCAATTGAAAAACCAATTACCTGGCCTGCTACGTCCTGTCCAAGGTCGCATGAGAATTCAAGAACTGATCCGTCAGCGCTCCATACAGCGTCAGCTGCGTATGTTCCGCCGTCCCAGCCTTCGCCTACAACAGTTCTTCTCTGAGCGAATGTACCAGCTAAGTCTATGAATACTTCTACACAGTCATTTTCCCATACATTGGGAGCGGTTGTGGTTGTGATGTCATCTGATCTTAATACGAAGCCGTAAAGCATGTTTCCGTCGTATACAACACCCCAGTCGCCCTGGAAGTCAGCATAGTCTTTGTTGAAAGTTTCGTCAGCGGGAGTCAGCTGGTTGAATCCGAGTGAGTACTTAACAGCAGCAGCCCATTCATCATCTGAATAAGCGCCGTTAACAGTTACGCTGCCTGCATTGGCTTTGAAAGGAACAACAAGGTTTGCTTCGCCTTCAGCATCGTCGCCGAAAGCAAGAGATCCCAGGTTTATGCCCTGCCAGCTGTCATTCTGACCATTGATCGGATAGAGCTGGTAATCGCGTGTGTCGCCGCCGTCATTATCGGCAAGTGCAATTGCCCATCCCA
>CAZKOK010000357.1:0-4853 GCA_964554355.1 uncultured Spirochaetia bacterium
AAGGAATATTTTTACATCATCTGATTTTGTTGCATAACTAGCGGCAATACTGTCTGAAAGCTGTTCAATATAAGCAGTAAGATCTATGTTGACAAGATCTTCGTCCCTGTACAGCTGCTCGTGGATCATTGCCATCGAGAGTATCCTGTTCTGGCTGCTCTTTAAAAGTTCATGCACTTTTTTATCCTTGAGATTCATTCCCTGCAGGGCAAGGAATGAAGAGACAATAGCCAGATTGTTCTTTACCCTGTGATGCACTTCCCTTAAGAGAAGTTCCTTTTCCGAGATTGTGTTCTGAAGTTTTGATTCATTTTTCCTTAACAGGACTTCAATTCTTTTCTGTTTTTTAAGAAGAACATACATTGTAACAATCCAGAATGTCTGGAATATAAGGATAAATGAAACAAAAAAGATCTGGACAGTATATTTTTCAAAAAAACTTTTCTGCTCGAAAAAAATCATTGAATTTTCAGGAAGCTTCTTTTCACTTATATTCCACCGTTTCAGCTGCCGCCAGTCGTACATCTCTTTTGATGTATTTTCGTATTCTTCAATCCGGTATCCGGGATCCCTGATGATATTCAGTATTATTTCCGCGGTGTATTCGCCGTAGGCTTCGGCGCTTGTCAGGTTGCCGCCGACAACACCCCGCCCGAAAGTCGAGTCTGAGAAGGTAAACATAGGCGCATTTGAAATCTCGGGAAAACGCGGGAAAATGCTGTCTGTGTTGTAAAATACCTGGTTATTGTCCCTGTTAATGGGCAGCAGAAATATGGCCGAGTCGGGCTCCAGCGATGACGTGACGGCAAACATATCTTCCAAAGGCAGACCTGTAAGATATTCGATCTCAAACCGGTCTTCAAAAGGCTGTGCAATGGTTTTAAAACTCTGAAGATATGGAAGGTCATTATCTCCTGATCCCGAACAGACAACCAGTTTTTCCATGTCAGGATAAATATTTTTGATATCAAGGAGAGTTTCCCTGATGGCATATTCCGATGAACTGTTGATAATGAATGAATTTGCCTGTTTGCTGATTGCATCAAAAAGCGGACTGATTACCGGAACATAAATTTTCGGGATACCCGGGAACAGGATTTCACCATATTCAAGCATAAGAGCATGCGCTGATGGAAAAATGGAAACAACGGCATCCGGTTTGATAAGATCTGCATTTTTTCTGAGAGTATCCAGAATTTCGTTTTCACTGAGGGTATTGGGGACCAGATCCAGGCCCAGATACAGGTAGTGAATAGCGGTTTTGATTTCCTTCCTGGCCAGCAGGCAGTTATACATGCCATTGTTGAAGTCGGCAGGCCAGTCTCCAGCCTCCATGGAAGGATATATTGCAAGAATTTTGAAAACCTTCTGTCCGGAAGCTTCCTGACCGAAGGCGGCAGGGAGGAAATTTATAAATACTGACAGTAAAAGCAGTTTAACAATATATTTCATTAAATTTCTGTATCAAAATAAAATTATGCATGAAATTTTAATTTATTTTCAGCAAAATAGCAAAAAAATGAAGAAATCAGCTATCATGGTTTATTTCTTGCCGATGTACAGCTTGAATCCGGGCAATTCGGAATCTTCATCGATAATTCTGAACCATGAATACTTCTGACTCTCTTTCTGCATTTCCTTAAGACCGTATTCCTTAAGCTGATCGTATGTTTCCTTGCTTTTTTTTGATTTTAAAAACAGTTCAAGCTGATGAATGTTAAGGAATTTATTCATTACATGATGAAAATTGGCTTCCAGATGTTCCTGAAACTTCTGTTCGATTGACTTGTATTTTCCCAGGATCTGTTCGGCCCTTAATAAAATAATCGGATCGATATCCTTGAAAAGAGGAAGGTAACTGCACAGGTTTTCCAGAGTATTGACGGCTTTTTTATAATTTCTGCCTGAATTGTAAATTGTAGTCGCATCCCTGCACATTTTCTGCAGAAGATCTTTACTCCCGCCCTTTATTTTTTCTGTTACCGAAGAAGAAATCGCCTCGGAAATGACATTAACAAGCGCAAGAAATACTGCATCGTGCCATTTACCGTTTTCCACGGCATTATAGAGATTTGAAAGGTTTTTCTGATACTTCATCTTTTTTTTCTGGATGTCCTTGTAAAGGACCTCAAAAACACTTATGTCCATGCCCTTGAACTGGAAAGGCCCAAGATTGAAAAAATCAATATCGGCAAGGATATTGTCGGATTCCTTCTTTTTCATCTTGTCCAGCTGATGAACAACATGATTTGCCATAAGGATCCTGGTCTGATCAGGATCGATGATATTGGCGAAACTCTGAAGCCGTGCGGCCGCATTTATTATGTCTCCCGATATGTCTCCGTTACGTGTAATGACAAGCGGAGTATAGGTCCTTCCGCCGGTTATGCCCCCCGAAACAGCCATATCAGGCAGAATGATCATGTTGCCGATCCTGCTCTCCATCAGTTTTTCGCTTTTGATTACCTTGCGGCGGCTGAAATAATCGACAACCCCGAGAGATGCCGCGGTAATATCCCTGGCATTTGCAGCAATTATGATAATGGTGTCTCCTACGGCCCGCCAGCTGAGTGCCCCGTACTTCCTGGTAATGCCGCGGATATCACTCTGGATACAGTCGTCAAGCAGCTGAAGCATGGACAGGTTCCTTCTGTTTTTCTGGCAGAAAGCCGAATAACCGTGGATATCAAGAATGGAAGTATATATGGAAGAAATGGAAGTATTCCTCTTAAGGTCCCCTGTCCCCTTCATACCGGAAAAAGGAATAACAAGCTCTTTCCACAAATCAGGATAGTCTTCGGGAGAAACCGGTGCAAAAACACCCCAGTTAAGTTCCCTGATAAGTCTGAAAGTCTTTCTGAAAATCGTTTCAGTGATATTGTTCCTGGGCAGGTACCGGGAATAGTCCATAAGCTGGGTAAAAGTAAATATCTGACGGCTGATAATTTTCTCGTAAAGGTGGACAAACAACTCGTGGGGAGAAGTGCTCTCCCTGTATTCCTGCAGACTTTTCATAATATCCTGAACATTTATAGGCTGTGACTATTTTAGCTGATTTGAAAGGATAAAACAATTCCTTTTTGGGGACACGGATGGCACGGATAAAACACGGATGAATTAGGGTTAATAGCTCATTTCCGCAAACCTTCTGTCATTCCCGCAAAGGCGCTGACTATTACCCATAAGTCCAAAAAGACCTAAACGCCCGTTACGGCTTCGCCTCCACTCGATGACGCCCGCTCCTTAGTCGCTGGATATCCGCAGATTTACGCTGATATTTAATATTTTTTTATTATTTTTCAGCCGTAAATCCGTTAAATCTGCGCCATCGAGCGAGTATTAACGAGCGGGCGTTGAATATATTCGAACTACAAAAGATATGGGTAATAGTCAGCGTGAAGGCGGGAATCCATCTCCGAAAAGACTCTTCCATATTATTTTGTTTTCGGATCAATGTTATGTCCGGTAACATTTTCTGCAATTATCTGTGTTTAAATTTATATATCTATATTATAGAAGGCAGAATCATATGGAAAAAAAACGGTTGTATTTTGCGGACTGGTTCAGGGTTATTGTTGTATTTAGCCTGATTCCGTTTCATGCCGCGCTTTCGTTTACGGCCCATGGGGACACTTACGTGTATGATCCGATGGTTGTTGATTATGTTAACGGGGAAAGCAGTCAGCCCGGAATCGATTCGCCGGCGCTTGATGCGTTTACGGGGCTGCTTTCGTCATTTTTCATGAACCTGCTGTTTTTTATTTCAGGAATCGGAACATATTATTCGTTAAGGAAACGCAGCCCCGGAAAATATATCATTGAGAGGGCGGGGAAACTGATGCTGCCGCTTGCGGCTTCGCTTGTGCTTGTTATTCCGCTGCTTTCGTATTACAGGAATTTAAGCCTTTTCGGGTATACGGGATCATTCTTCAGTTTTTATCCTAAGTTTTTCAACGGAATACGCGGAACATTCCCCGGCGCAAACTTTGAATGGGCGCATTTGTGGTTCCTGGTATACCTGTTTGTGTTCTCGGTAATTTCCCTTCCGCTGTTTGTAAGGCTTTGTTCCGGCGGAATCGGGGACAGACTCCTGAAACTTTCCCGGACCGGCCTGATTTTCCTTCCCCTGTTATTGATTGTGCCCCTGGAGTGCATCCTGCGCCCGATATGGCCCGGATTCCAGAACCTGTATGACGACTGGGCGAATTTCAGCAACTACCTGATCTTTTTCATCCTGGGATACCTGCTTGTCATGATGCCGGGAATAATGAAGAAGCTTGAAAAGGCGGGCATAGGACTGGTAATTGCCGGAACAGCAATCCTGGCATTAAAAATGACAGTGCTTGATTATATCTATAACGGACTCGGGATTAAATGGCCCGTACTGCGGACCGCGGCAATCATGATGGACAGCGTGACGGCATATTTCATGACAACAGGCCTGATCGGAACCGGAAGCAGGTATTTCAATAAAAACACGCGCCTGCTTGAATACCTGAGCCCGAGATCATTCCTGATATACGTATTTCATTTTACACCCGTAACGGTTTTAACCTATATCCTGATTGATACGGAACTTGGCTATCCCCTAAGATTCATCCTGACGACACTGTTTTCCATACCCGCCGTGATACTGATAACCGAAATCGTAAGAACAATTCCCGGCCTGCGCGTTCTGTTCGGCATCAGGGGACCGGATAAGCCGCCGAAAGAGCACAGCATCCGGATAATCCGTCAGCCCGAAAACACCCGAAACACTTGACGAAAAAAGCAAATTCGGGTATTTTTTCTTCCTGTACGCGGCAGTGGTGGAATTGGTAGACACGCTAGCTTGAGGGGCTAGTGGTCGCAAG
>CAZKOK010000358.1:0-4847 GCA_964554355.1 uncultured Spirochaetia bacterium
AAAATATTTGAATAAATTGATGATATTACGAAAGCTGATAAAGCTTCCAATAAAAACCTCTGTGTTCTCTATGCACTCTGTGGTTCAATATTATTGGCACTTATTGGCAATAGTCAGCTTAATCAGAGAGATGACGGTTTAAGACGTTTAAAGTTTTTTAAACCGGTCGATATGAAGACCCCGAGAAGGACTGCCGCAATCCCTGTAATAACAATGAAAGCAGAAAGAGGATATTCAATTATCAGGGCGTTGTTTTCCCTGAAGACCGGAAACAGTGCAGTCAGGGATGAAACGGTTCCCGATAAAATACCGGCGGTTATCGTAATAAAATTTTCAGCGAAAATTCCTGCAGATATCCGTTTTTTGCTGAACCCGGTAATTTTCCTGATGCATATCTCCGGTTTCTCATCCTGTATTTTACGCAGCACAAGAATACTTATTCCGGCAATGGCGAAGACAATGGCCATCAGTCCAAGCTGAAAAAAGATGGTGATATATGTATTTTCCACACTGTAAAATTCATCAAGTATTTCCGAATTCAGCCTGACCACCGGACCGAAAAGGCGAAGTATCCTTTCAAGAGTTTCAGCCTTTTCGCTTAATTCAGTCGGATTTTCATTGTCTTTAGTGTCGATAAGAAATCTTGTATAGCCTTTGGATGACGGGAAAAGTTTCAGAAAATTATTTTCGGAAATAATTACGCTTCCCTGAAATACTGAACCCGCAAGCGCAGCCTGGAAGACAAGCTGATAAACCTGTCCGCCTTCGGCCCTTATTTCCAGTAAATCACCTGTTTTGAGTCCCAGGCTCCAGGTAAGTACGCCCTTGTCTGCAATTGCCGGGATAATATTGTCTTTAAGCGGAGAATCAAGCAGAAGCCAGCTTTTCATTCTGCCGGTTGATTCCGTAATGCGGAACCGGCTTTCCTTTTCCAGTACTGCTGCGTCAACGCCGGCTATCCGCGGATTTCTTACCTGGTTGAGATTCAGACAGCTGGCTTCATCTCCTTCCTGGATGCGTACCGGCAGGATTATGCTTCCCGGCAGCTTCCATTGTTCGGACCAGTTGTGAAGCTGCGGACTTAAGGGACGCGCCGTATTCAGGGTAAATTCATATCCTCCTGTTCCGTCTTCGGAACCGGAAAGTCCGGAAACAAGTTTATTGGCGCCTATCGAGATAATCATGAAGACCGAAAGACTTGTAACAAGTATTATTGAAATAGTCCGTGACAGGTTATAGCTGATGCTTTTTAGGGTAAAACGGAAAACTGAAAAGCGCCTGGTTTTTCTTTTCATAAGCCCGTTCAGTATAATTACCGCAAGCATGGGAAAAAGTATAAGCATAAGTCCGCCAGCTGTAAAAAAATAGGTAACTGATGATGTTATTATTCCTGCAATATAAAAAAGAGTCAGAATAATAATCAGCAGGAATACAGTTCCGGCTGAAAATGCAAATATTTTCATTCTGCTTTTTGCGTTCCGTTTTCTGCCTTTTGGTACAGGTGATACCGTTTTGTTTATTATCCCGGTAATAACTGCCGTGGAAGCCGCCAGGCAGCAGATCAGACCGGACAGAAACCCGATTAATATGCTTTTCAGACCCAGACTGAGAATTACCGTATCGAGACGTGCAGCCTCGTACCAGATTGTTGTCAATCCGGTCATTAAAAGAAGGTTGTAGAGCATTCCAAGCCCTGTTCCTGCAATTGCGCCGGGCAGCGTAAACAGAATAACTTCCCTGAGATATAAAAGGGTTATTCTCTTTTTTGTAAAACCGATTACTTTTAAAAGGATTATTTCCTCTTCCCTGTTTTTATAGAATAGCTGAATAATGAATATCAGCAGAAAAAGGGCTGCCGTCATCAGCAGAAAACTCAATCCGAGAAAGAGTTCCGTGAAATTGATGCTGCCGCTTCCGGCTGTATTTACGCGGCTGAGATAATCATCAATAAAAAAACCCTTTTCTTCTGCAGACAAACCGGAAAGAATCAGCTTTTCGATTGTGTCCTTTCCGACAGATGAAGGGACAAGCAGTGCGGTTGCAATGGAATTTTCATCGGCCCATATTTCCTTCGCATCCTCATATGAGATCAGTATCTTCGGTGTGAATTTCCAGATGTTCCAGTATTCCTCATCTTTCTGCCTTACCAGATCAAGATTGACAGGAACGCCCGGGGCCCAGTCCCGGCAGCTTTTTTTTCCTGTGAGTCCGGGAAATTCCGGGATAAGCAGGTTAAGCTTTCTGAAAAAGTACTGCGATTGAATCCCCCTGACTTTAAAACCTGCTTCGGATGTTTCCAGAGACTGGTCCTTACCTGTAACATAATAGCTTATTTTCATTTCCGATCCGGAAGAGATGGCAAGGTCGTCCCTGAGCCATGGGTTGATATACGCTTCGCCTTTTTTAAGCGTTATTCCGAATTCGCTTTCCAGAAAACTTTCGGGCAGTGCCGTGATAAAGTGAAACGGGGATATCTTTTCCCCGGCTTCCGCGCTGTTGACAAAATATGAGAAGACAGGCTGAACATTATCCAGTGAACCTGCAAGCTGCGATACCTCCCCGGGCTCAATAAAAAGCCGGGCTGTTTCAAGAATATTCCAGTCCTCTGAATAGTTTTTCATTTCAAAGCCGGTATCGGAGAGTGTATACCATGATGAAATGAGTCCTGAAAGCTCTTCAATATCCATATCAATACCGGCAAGATACAGATTTGCCTTTCCGGGTCCGGACAGACGGTCCTGATATTCACCCAGGTTTAAAAGAACAAGCGGCTCAATGCCCTGATTTACAGATGTTGAAAATCTTCCCGGTCCGCGGTTGGGGATTATTCTGTCAATCACCGCAACCGTGGACATAAATTCCTGATCTTCCCTGTAAAATGAAAAGGAGGGTGAGAGTTCTGTAAAAAGTCCGCTTCTGAACTGAACAGTGTCTCCTTCATTTACATGGAGCTGACCGGCCAGATATTCATTTATTACGGCTTTTCCTTCAGGCACTTCCATTATGCCGAAACTGTTATCAAAATTTGCAAAGAAGAAACTGTCCACCGCATAGGCCTGGAATTGTTCAAGGGAAAAGCCTCTTTCATTTATCAGTGAAGTGCCGGGCAGCTTAAGCAGGGGAACAAATGATACACTGTCCGGAAGATCATCCGGGTTTATCCGGGGAAGAAATAAATTGATATCATTAGTTTCTATTATGTAACGTGAATTGCCTATTTTCTCACGGCCCAGAGTCAGGATGGTCCTTTTTACGGAATCACCGAGAAACACGGCACCTGAAAGGACAGCTGTCGACAGGGCCGCAGCCAGAATGATAAAGAATATCCTGTTTCTGTAATGCTTCAGGCTTTTGCCTGTAAATGATGAAATTCTCATCCTCAGCCCCTGGACCTCTTCAGTCTGCCGTCTGTCAGTGAATATTCGGTTTTAAACATTGATGCCACAAGTGATGAATGGGTTACAACCACCAGGGAAATTCTTTCATTTTCAGCGAAATCCAGGAGCAGTTTCATGGCCTGTCCCGAGTTTTTCCAGTCAAGGTTTCCGGTAGGTTCATCTGCCAGAATAAAATGAGGTGAATTTATCAGTGATCTGGCAAAGGCAGTGCGCTGTCTCTCTCCGCCTGAAAGCATGGCCGGCAGGTAATCCTTTTTTCCGATGATGCCCAGTTTTTCCAGTATGTGTTCTGCGCGTTCAGACTCTTCCTTTCCGGTTTTCCGTTTGCCGGCCAGACAGGGGAGAAGCACGTTTTCAAGGACAGAGCAGTGCCTTACAAGATGATGGTCCTGGAATATAAATCCGGCATGGGTATTCCTGAATTCAGCCTGATTCTTCTCATTCATTTTGCTGAGCATTTTGTCATTATAATAAACGTAACCGGAGTCCGGGTAGTCAATACAGCCCAGAATATTCAGCAAAGTGGATTTTCCGCTGCCTGAAGGTCCTGTAATTGTCAGACTCCTGTTTTCATTTATGTCAAGCGAGACATTCTCAAGCGCCCTGCAGATCAGCACACCTTTGTCGGAATAATATGATTTGGATATGTTTTCGGCTTTCAGGAGCATTTTTCCTCCCCGGTCCTTTCCCCGGATGGAAATGGACAGACTATTTTCATTTTATGATCCCATGCAGTAAATAACACCTTTATCTGATAATGTATATACATTTCCGCCATACCAGACCGGGCCGGCGTATGGTATTCCGTCCAGAGCGAAGGATGCCTTTTCCTTTCCGCTGGCTAAATCCAGAATATACAGATATCCGTCTATTGAACCGATGAACACATTTTCTCCGGCTATCAGGGCGGAACCTTCTATTCCTCCGCCGCTTGTGAATTCCCAGACAAGGCTGCCGTTTCCGGCATCAAGAGCATACACCGATCCGTTCTTGCTTCCTGTAACAATCAAACGGCCGTCTGATGAGGGGGAGGCGATAAATGCCGCTGACGAAGGGGCCTGCCATTCCCATATCAGTTTTTTACCGGCGAGGTCATAACTTTTTATCATGCCGCTATATGAAGCGGCAGTAACAGTCCTGTTCTGAATAAGGGGTGATCCTGCAATATAACTGCCGAATTCGAATACAGTCTCCATAGCCCCTTTGATTCCGTCGGCGATATAAAGATTGCCGTCGCATGAACCGAATGCAAGTATTTTTCCGTCAGCTGCAGGTGTTCCGTTTATATAGCTTTCTGCCCTGAAGCGGCCGTTAATGGTTCCGTCATCTGTGTTAAGGGAATATAAATTCGTATCATAACATCCGAAAAAAATTAACCTGCTGCCGGCCGGAAGCAGGTTGGCTGAACCGGTGATTCTTGTGCCGATATCTGTCTGCCAGATTAATGAT
>CAZKOK010000359.1:0-4837 GCA_964554355.1 uncultured Spirochaetia bacterium
GCAGGTACTATAAATAGTGATTTCATTTATGCGTTCACTATTGACAATGGAAGTGATCGTCTGATTTTTGATAACGACGGTACTACTGATATAATAAGAACCGTCAACTTCCCGGTACCTGAAAGTTATTCAATCACCGACATGACGTTTGATCATGAATTTGCATTTGCTTTTTCAGATTTAGCTGTAGATGATACCAGAAGCTTTTCAGGAAGCGAAGAGAACCTTCTGTTCGGTATATATGAAGACCTGGCTGACACTGACATTTTCACCGTTGTTTCTCCTGACAGCTTATCTGCCGTAAAACCACCATCTGCATCCTGGACACCACAGTTAGTGTCCGGAATCGATATTGCACTGGACAGACCTCAGGGCATATGTTATATATTTCATGCTTCCAGCCATGGTGAGCTTTATTCATATGATTATGCCAATAGCGCTGCCGACATTCAGACGATAAACAGCGCAGTCGAAGCCGGGATGGTAAGGGATATAGCCGTGGACGAAGCCAATGGTTATATCGATATCTCAACATGGAAGAACCTTGGCCACTGGATCGGCCGGATGGAGTTCGATGCAAGTGTGCCGCAGTATATGGTTGAAGAGTCTGAAGAAATTACTGCAATCTATATATATAATCCTGAATAAGGAAGAATATCATATGAACTGAACTGCTTAAAAATGATATAATTTCTCAATGAATTTAAACTTTAAAAAGTTTCTGAAATTCACAGAACAAAAAATCATGGCCCTTGAAAAACTCCCCCCCTTTACCGGCACAGACAGCATTGAAGAAATCCGCAGCCGCAATTATCCGGTCGACAGAAACCCTGAAAGTTATTTTAAACAGCTGCCGGACCTTCCGGATTATCTGAAACCGGAATCCGAAGTGCTTGATATAGGCCCCGGGATCGGGAAAGCGCTTTCTGAAATCCGGGACAAATACGGCTGCAGGGTAACCGGCACAGGAATCCGGAAAATCCCTGATGCACTTGTTCCGCTTGTAATTGCCGATGCCCGCAATCTTCCGTTTCCCAGTAATTCTTTCGATCTGACTATCGCTGTGCATTCAATCTCCTGGTGCCCGGACCAGATCAGAGCCATTAATGAGGTTGTGCGGGTAACCAGACCCGGAGGGCGCATTCTGATCAATCTCCTTAAGTTTTCAGCCTCTGTCGATATCTGGTTTGGCGAAAGTTTCTGGGAAGAGGCTGGAGTCGGTTATGATCAGTACGGGCAGATGGAATTTCATAAAGATATTAAATTAGAAAACTGCAGATTTACAATCACTGAAATATATGTTCCGAGAAAACGGTATAAATATAAATATTACCTGAACCTTGAAAAAGCAGCGCAGAAACAGATCCCCGCCTTCGCGCTGACTATTACCCATAAGTCTATACCTTGATAAGAGAAGACTTTTCTTATATGCAGAAGGTAAGTTTGGTTTCTCACAAAGAACACGGAGGATTCAGCGATCACCGAGTTTTCTATTTATTTTGGAAAATACATAAAAAAATCATTACTTTTATTTCTCTGTGTACTCTTTCCTGAAGATTTTGAAGTTTTATATTTACGGGTGATAGTTAGTGCCTCCGCAGTGATGACATAGTGTCTGCAGAAATGATTGAAGCTTCGCGGAAACCGCGAAGCTTCAGAGAGGGGGACAACAGGAGGAGGTTCCTGGTAATTACATTTTTTACGACATGGCCGCTTTAATATAAAGCAGTGCCTGGTTTCTCAGGGCCTGCAGAAGGGAGGCGGCGCCATTCAGAAGATCCAGTTCGGCCTGCTTCAGGCTTATCTGTGCAGTAATCAGGTCATCGTTTGAAACAACACCGAGTTCATGCCCGGACTGTGCGGATTCCATGTTCTGCACTGCAAGATCATGACTCAATTCAAGGATTGAAAGATTGTCCGTGGCTGTATCGACAGCTATCTGATACACTTCTTTCTGAAGTTCAAATCTGGCCTTTTCCCTTTCGATTTCAAGTTCCTTGTTTTTGATTTTTTCCGCAAGGATCTTTTTATCTTTCGCCTTTATCTGGTTGTATGAAAAAGACATCTGCCCGCTGATTCTTACCGATTCCATCGGAATTGCAGTGTTAAGGCTTAAGGAAAAGTCAGGTTCCCATATCCAGGTCCTGGTCTGTTCTCTTTTCAGCGAATCAAGATCGGCCTGAAGCTGCACTATTGTTCCTGAAACAGGTATACCGGTATTCTCTTCAAAACTGTCAATCCGCTTTTTAAGATCTTCATAGCTCATATCCCAGATTTCCATATCAGCAAGAGCCTCTGTATTGCCGAACAGGTCAAGACCATCCTGGCGTTTGTTCAACAGATTTCTCTTTGCCTCGGTCAGGGCTATCGACCTGTTTGTGTAATCAATCACTGCATTCTGATATGTCTGGTAATTTATCATTCCCTGTTCATATCTGAATTCCGCATTTGCAAGGCTGCTTTCAGCCTGACTGAATCTTAGTCCCGCGATTTCGGTGCTTCCCTTTGCGGTAATCCAGCTGATGTAAAAGCTTTCCGCCTGGGATTTTAGGTTTTCAATCTGCTCTGCAAGCTGAAGGTACTTTATATATTCGGAATCATTCCATGATTTTATATCTGTTGAATCAGCGAACGGCCGGTATGAGATCCCAATGTGTACTGAAGGATCTTCTGCGCCGGGTCCGGTATTGTCGGAAAATGAATAGCTTGAACTTACTGACAGCTGAGACAATACCGGAACACTCAGACTCACCGATCCGCTCAGATCCGGGGAAGACCCCGGTGTTTCTTCCAGGCTTGCCGAGTAATTTGCTTCCAGTGAAAGCGAAGTATTTTCTATCTGAAGAATAAGGGGTTTGCCGTCAAGAAACTCTTCAAGAGATAACTGTGATTCTGCAAGCGAAGGATTATTTTCAAGAACTGCCCTGATCACATCATCTATCTGGTCTGCCGACAGAAAAGCCGCAGAAACAAGCATCAATATAAATATTCCGGTTATTCTTTTCATCACTGTTACACGTCCCTGATTCCTTCCACTATTTCGGTTTTAAGGGCTGATCTTACCGGAAGCATACCAAGTATGGCACCCGTAAGTAAAGCCGCAGCAAGAGCGATCCCGACTGCCTCAATGCTGACAAGCCCCGATCCCGCAAGATCTACAGGAAATACCGAGAATACAGGAAGAATTATTTTAAGAATCGGACTCCCGAGCACAAGACTCAGGATTAGTCCAAAAACAAAACTGAACCCGCTTATCACCAGCGACCGCACCATGTATTCGCGCAGGATAATCGCTTTGGATGCCCCGAGCGCCCTTTCCAGGGCAATTTCCCTGGAACGGCCGAGTACGTCAACAAGCATTATGCTGAGTATTCCTATGGAACCCGAAAAAAGCAGAATAAACCCCAGGATATTTGTCAGCACCGAGAACATGGAAATGCTTTCACGCACATCCTTGATAACTTCTGATGGATTTCCCGGGGCTCCTTCCCAGACAGTAACCTGAACATCATCACCGTAAAGATTAACAGCAGCAGTGCGGATAAGGGATTCTGCCTTATCAATGCTGTCTGTATCCATTCGTACATAAAGCGAGGAGTAAACAAAAGCAGACATAAAATTCCGTGCCTCGTTGTCAGGCATAAATGAAGTGTACGGAATCAGCAGATCAACAATCCTGTAAGCCTGCCTGGTAGTTTCAGGCGGATCCTGATATACACCGATTACCTTGAACTCGGGAATTGTAAAACGCTGATCCGAGGACCTGCCCTCACGGCCTTGTCCTCTTCCTCCGAATATATTGCCCATCGACGGGGTAATTGTTTTTCCGATTGCATCTTCGGCGCTTCCAAACCATAATTCCGAAAGAGATTTCGTAAGAAGAATATAAGAATTGCCTTCTTCTATATCGTTTTCTGTAAAATCAGTTCCTGCAACCAGCTCGAGATTAAAAACATCAAGATACATATCGTTGCTGGCAGCCATCCGCCTTACCGCATAAATTTTATCATCAACCTGGACATTCTGCCACATAATATCAGAAAGCGGGGCTGCAGCTTCAACATCCGGCACATCATGCATAAGCGAAATCTCGATGTTTTCATCGAACTCGGAAGGCCGCGCCTGTTCATATTCGCCGTCTGAATTCACTGTTCCATTGCTGACTGCAACAATCATTCCGTTCCTTCGCAGTACATTGTCAACTGCCCTGTTGAAAAACCCGCTCATGCTTAAGGCAAGTATCAGGACAGCAATCCCGAGGCCGACCGTAGCTATGGTCAGGATCGATTTGCCGGGATTCCTTAACAGTTTTGAAATTGTAGTAAAAAATATTTTCATACCGCTACTCCGTTTTGATTGCCTGTGCGGCAGGCACTTTTGAGGCCTGGAAGGAAGGATAAATTGTCAGCGCTACCGTAATAAAAACCGCGCCGAGAATGCCTATCAGTCCGCCGGCCAGAGACATGCTTCCAGCCCCTAGATTTGAAGACAGAAGTTCCGAGAGCAGGATTGTTATCCCGGCCCCTACCAGCATCCCGCAGACAGACAGAAACAGCGATTCTATGAAATAAAGTCTGAATATATCCGCAGCGGATGCACCAAGCGCCTTGAGGATACCGATGTTCCTGAACTGTCTGATGGTCCTGCTTAACAGAATGTTGGAAACATTTACCGCAGCAATAAGAAATCCTGCCCCTGCAAGAAAAAGGATAATGGCAGCAAGTCTTGAATTTCTTGAGTTGGCCTGTTCAGCCTGTTCCCTTGGTGTTGTAACCGTAATGTTTCCGTGTTTCATGCTGAACCAGCGGTAAATCTGGAATTCAGCATCACCAAGATC
>CAZKOK010000360.1:0-1170 GCA_964554355.1 uncultured Spirochaetia bacterium
CACAAGCCCAATTGTTCTGTATCCTTGTATGTCTACATCCTTTGCCATTTTTAACACAGATAATTCAATTGAAAAGGACTTTTTAATTCAGATGGCTAGAGATTGAGTTTCCGGATTTTTTCGATCAGTTCCTTCCCGTTTCTGACTGCCTGGCCCTTCAGGTGATTATTGAAGGCAACAAGGGTTCTCTTTACCTCATTTATCATCTTTTTTATCACTTCTACCCACGGGTCCAGTTCTTCCGCAGAATAGAGATAATCATAACGCGAGGCATTGTCCCCGGTCCACCAGTTTTCACTGTTTCTGCCGTGAAAACGGATATACAGGAAATCACCGCTTTGCTGCGGTCTGTTTTCCAGGCTGAAATAATCAGGAAGGCGCGGAAGTCCGGGCATGTCGGTCAGCACAAGCGGTATGTTGCGCCTGGACAATTCCTCATAAACCGGGTCCTGCATCCAGTCGGTGTTTCTGAATTCAATGCAGACCGGATATTCTTCAAAACGGCTGCAGACATCGGCGAGATAGCGCCGGTTCTCCTTTGTATAATGAAAACTGTAGGGAAACTGCAGCAGTACTGCAGCAAGCATACCGGTTTCCTTCAGCGGAGAAATGCCTTCTTTGAATGTTTTAACCGCTTCATCAGGGTCTGAATCACCGGAGTGGGTAATCGACTGATGGGCTTTAATTGCAAAGCGGAAATCAGCATTTACTTTGGAGATAATGCTTTCCATATTTGCTGCAGAGGGCTGTGTGTAATAGGAAAAATTCAGTTCCGTAAAATTGAACTGGGTAGAGTAGAAGGAAAGATATTCATTTGCTTTTAGTTTTTCAGGATAAAAAATACCGGACCAGTCTTTATAGGAATATCCGGATGTACCTACAAGAATCTTTTCCATATTTCCATCATATCAGATTTTCTGCAGGGAAATGTATCTGAAATTCAAAAAAATTATCTTTTATCATAGAATTGCCAGGGGATTGCATATTCCACTATAATTCTATAGTATACGGAGCTGTCTGTAATTGTTTACTTTTGTTTTTCGGTCCTGAAAAACGATAATGGTGCAAAATTTTATATGCGACACTAAACCCGGCTTCCGCGTTATCGGAATGCCGGAAATTATATACGAAAGAGGATTTTATTTATGAAAGCGGATATCAAACAGATGC
>CAZKOK010000360.1:1180-4834 GCA_964554355.1 uncultured Spirochaetia bacterium
ACTCCGGAAAGACGACACTGACTGAACGTATTCTTTTTTACTGCAAGAAAATTCATGCGATACATGAAGTAAGGGGAAAAGACGGTGTCGGTGCGACAATGGACTCCATGGAGCTTGAGAAAGAGAGAGGAATCACAATTGCTTCAGCTGCAACCAATGTAACATGGAAAGAGCACACAATTAATATTATTGATACTCCCGGACACGTTGATTTTACCATTGAAGTCGAAAGGGCTTTGAGGGTCCTTGACGGGGCGATTCTTGTTCTGTGCTCGGTAGGCGGGGTCCAGTCCCAGTCAATTACAGTTGACCGTCAGCTTAAAAGGTATCATGTCCCGAGAATTGCTTTTGTCAACAAATGCGACAGAACAGGGGCCAATCCGTACAAGGTAAAAGACCAGCTGATTGAAAAACTCGGACTTAATGCTGTGCTGATGCAGGTGCCTATAGGTCTTGAAGATAAAATGGAAGGCGTTGTGGACCTTGTTGCCATGAAAGCTGTTTATTTTGACGGACCTCAGGGTGAGGATATCAGGATTGAAGAAATCCCGGAAAATCTTAAAGCCGAAGCCGGCGAAAAAAGGGAAGTAATGCTTGATGCAGTTTCCATGTTTTCCGATGAGCTTATGGAAGCCATGATGGAAGGTATTGTGACTGAGGATATGATCAGCCAGGCGGTCAGAAACGGGACCCTTGCAGAAAAACTTGTTCCTGTTTATATGGGAACAGCCTACAAGAACAAGGGTGTGCAGCTTCTGATGGATGCGGCCCTTAAATATCTGCCCAGCCCGCTTGATATAACAAACAAGGCGCTTGATCTTGAAAATAATGAAAAGGAAGTTGACCTTGAAGCAGATGAAAATAAACCCCCCGTAGCTCTTGCATTCAAGCTTGAAGACGGGCAGTATGGTCAGCTGACATATATCAGGATTTATCAGGGAAAAATAAAAAAAGGGTCCGAGCTGTACAATGTAAGGTCCCAGAAAAAATTCAAGGTCGGAAGACTTATCAGAATGCATGCCGATCATATGGAAGATATCAATGAAGCCCCTCCGGGAGACATTGTTGCCCTGTTCGGTGTTGACTGCGCCTCGGGCGATACATTTGCAGGAGGCGATGTGAGCCTTTCCATGACATCGATGTACGTGCCTGCGCCTGTTATTTCGCTTGCCGTTAATCCTGTGGATAAGAAAGCCGCGGATAATATGGGCAAAGCCCTTAACAGGTTCACTAAGGAAGACCCTACATTCAGGACTTTTGTTGATCCCGAATCAAACCAGACGATTATACAGGGTATGGGCGAACTTCATCTTGAAGTCTATATCGAAAGAATGAAACGCGAATACAAGGCCGAAGTTGAAACCGGCCAGCCGCAGGTAGCTTACCGCGAAACAATCGGCGCCATGGCCGAATTCAATTATACCCATAAAAAACAGTCAGGCGGAAGCGGACAGTACGGAAGGGTTGCAGGCTTTATCGAACCTCTGGCAGAAGGCGATTATGAATTTGTAAATCAGATCAAGGGCGGTGCTATTCCGACTGAATACGTCCCTGCATGTAACAAAGGTTTTAAGGCGGCATTAACCAAAGGTACTCTGATCGGTTTTCCGATCGTAGGCGTAAAGGCAACGATAAATGACGGACAGTCCCATGCCGTTGACTCTTCTGATATGGCGTTCCAGCTTGCTGCCATCGGAGCATTCCGGGAAGCATATGGAAAGGCAAAGCCCTATATTCTTGAACCTGTAATGAAAGTTTCCGTGGAAGGTCCTACTGAATTTCAGGGAAATGTTTTCGGAAGCATTAATCAGAGACGAGGTGTTATAATCAGTTCCCAGGAAGACGGTGCCTATTCGGCTGTGGAAGCCGAAGTACCGTTAAGCGAGATGTTCGGATACTCTACAGTATTAAGATCGCTTACACAGGGAAAAGCCGAGTTTACAATGGAATTTGCCAGATATGGAAAAGTTCCGCAGAGTATTGAGGAAGAACTGAAAAAAGCGTATGAAGAAAAAAGAAAACAGGAAGCCGGTAAATAACAGGGAGGAGCAGAAGAATGGTTAAATCAGAACTGATAAACAGGAGTCCTTTAAGAATTTTTGAAAAATCAATCCACGGGGGAGTGGGAAAAGGAAATATCGGGGTAATTGCATCAAGAAAGGGTGTTGGTAAAACTGCCTGTATGGTGCATATTGCCACAGACAAGCTTTTCCGCGACCGGCATGTAATTCATGTTTCTTACTCATCCAAGGTGGACCATATTATTAACTGGTATGAAGATATTTTCAAGGAAATCGCCAAGAAACGGGAACTTGAAGATGCTGTGGATGTTCATGATGAACTTGTAAAAAACAGGGTAATTATGAATTTTAATCAGGATGGAGTGTCAACCGGACATGTTCTTTCCAGTCTTGAGGCCATGATCAGCCAGGGGCATTTTGATGCCGACTGCATTATTTTTGACGGTCAGGATTCTTCCAGAATACAGATGGAAGATCTTAATATGATCAGGGAGTTTGCAGGCAAGAATAATCTTGAAATCTGGATAAGCCTGTCGCTGATAAAAGATGAACCTTTGTTTGATGATAAAGGCATGCCGATTGAAGCGGAACATCTTCTCGAAGGAATCGATGTTCTTCTTTCGCTCAGGTACGAAGGCGACCACATCGGTTTTAAGGTAATCAAGGACCATGATAATTCAGATATTCTGGAGATGCATCTTAAGCTTGATGTAAAAACCCTATTAATAGCAGAAGAATAGATTGTCTATCTTGAACGGCTTACACCGTTCCTGCTGCAATATGAACTTAATGCACACTTGCTGCACCTTGGTGAAGCGGGTGTGCATATTTTTTGCCCGAAATTTACAAGCAGCATATTCATCTCAATCCAGTATTTTTGCGGAACAATTCTGCACAATTCCTTTTCAGACTCATCTGCTGTTTTTGTGTTTATCCAGCCGAACCGGTTTGAGATACGGTGAACATGTATGTCCACGCATATTGCCGGAATGCCGTGTCCTGCAGAAAGGACCAGGTTTGCTGTTTTCAGGCCGACGCCGGGAAGCGCAAGAAGCGCATCCTTTTCGGCAGGCACTTTGCCTTTGTATTTTTCTGTAATTACAGAAGCAATTTTTTTCAGATTTTCGGCTTTGACCCTGTAGAAACCGGCAGGATAAATGAGATATTTTATCTGGTTCACAGATGCCTTTGCCAGGGATTGCGGATCGGGCAATTCAGTAAGCAGCCTTTGCGAAGCTTCGGTTGTGACCTTGTCTTTTGTGCGAAGTGAAATAACAGTAGAAACCAGGGCTTTCCACGGCTTTCCGGAAGCAAGCTGATTTACAGAGGGGAGATTTTCCGGATCGAGATAATTCCTGAGAATTCTGAATATTCCGGCCCAGTTTGCGGCCATGGCGTTTATTGTGATTCCAGTTTTGAAAAGATGAGATTCTCAACATCCTCTTTGGATTTGCCGATTGAAAATGAAATTTCATCAACCATCAGCTTAAGGGCATTATCAAAAAGTTTACGTTCCAGAATAGGTAGTTCCTTGATTTTGCTTCTGTGATAAAGGGTGCGGACAACCTGTGCGATATCTGTGACGCTGCCGCTTTTTAACAGGTCCACATTCATCTGATAGCGGAGTTTCCAG
>CAZKOK010000361.1:0-4809 GCA_964554355.1 uncultured Spirochaetia bacterium
CCGGCTATGGAGGGCAGGAACTGATATTGTCATGTCTTAATAAAGTCGAATATCTTTCCCAAATTCGTAAAAAAATGGGTTATAATTATCTTATATCGATTGACGGCGGTATAAACAGGCAGACTTTCAGGAATATCAGCAGAACTGACGTCGATGTACTGGTTACAGGCACAGCTTTTTTTACGGCTGAGGATAAAAAGAGTCTGGTAGAATTTTTTAAGGGCTGAATGTTGTGCCCGGGCCTGACTATTGCGTGTAAATGCTCTTTAGTTGCCAGATCAGGAGACCGAAAATAAAAGCACGGGAGTGTCGTTTTGAAAAAGATATTAATTATCCTGGTTATGCTTTTCTCTGTTTTAAGCACTGTATCCGCACAGATACCTGATTACGGCAAGATCCTGATGCTGGAAGCAGTTGATTACTTCGGAGACGGTCAGTACGACCAGGCCCTGCTTAACTGCCGGGATGTAATTCTTGATCCGGCCCTTGACGGCCTTCATGCAGATGCATATTTCTGGATGGCAAAAAGTTATCTTGCATTGAATGAATATGATGAAGCCGAGAAAAATCTTGAGTTTTATCTTCTTAATTATAAGAACAATGATTTTTATGAGGAAGGTCTTTACCAGAAAGGCAGGCTGCTTTTCCTGCAGGGCGAATACGAATCCTCAATTATTATTTTTGATCAGTTCCAGCATGAATACCCGGGCAGTATTTTTATTGCAAACAGCTATTTCTGGATTGCAGAATCACTCTTTTCAATCGGATACCTGGAAGAAGCAAAAGCAATATTTTCCATGATTGTCAAGGAATTCCCCACAAGCTACAAGGTAGAAGCAGCAGCATACAGAATCAAGCTGATTGAACAGAAGGACCGCGAAAATGAACTCCTGAAACTTCTTCAGATGAGTCACGAAGACAATCTTAAATCGCTGGAAGACTTCCAGCGGCGCGAAAAGGAATATGAACAGGCAATTGCCGCATACCAGAAGAAACTTGCCGGGTTAAGTGCTCAGCCGGACACAAAATATAACGAAATCGAACAGCTAAACGCCCAGATAGTTGAGATGGAAGTTGAGTATGAACAGCTGCAGAAAGAGAAAAAGGAATATATTGGAGAGCTTGAAGACTACAGAAGTCAGGTCACAGACCTCGAATCAGAACTTGATACACTGAGGCAGACATTGTCAGCCATGCAGAAGGAGCTTGAAAAAGCCAAAGAAGCCGGTGCCCAGATCGAAACCATCGAAGTTCCGGAATATATGGCAGCTGACAGCGGGCTTGATGAAAAACTTCTGCAGATGAAGGCTGAAGCACTTGAACTTAAAGAATTCTATCTGAACTCATTGATCGAAAAGCTGGAAGCAGGGGAGTAAATCATGAACAGGAGATTTCTGTTATCTGTAATAATGCTGGTTCTCTTGTCTGTATGTATACAGGCATTTGAGGTATCGGACGGCATGATCAAAATTGTCTTTCATGAAAATACAGGCAGATTTACGCTTTATTATCTGGAAGATATCGACAATGACGAATATTTACCGTTACTCCTGGAAAAAGATCCCCGGACTACAGTACTTAACATTCTGGTGGGAAACAAGGTTTACACTCTTGGCGATACAGGTTCTTTCAAACAGAGCGTCACGAGAAATGACGATGGCGGCGAATTCCTCTGGCAGTCAGCTGCCCTTCTTGTACATGAAAAGATAAGCTTTATCAAATCCACAGGATCGGCAGTTACTGACGGAATCAAAATAGAAATATCAATTGAAAATGAATCTAAAGAAGAACAATATGTCGGAATAAGGTACCTCTTTGATACATGGCTTGGTGAAAAAAGCAAAAAGCATTTTTTCAATGATATGACAGGAGAAATCGTTTCCGAAACGGATTTCTCCGATGTTATGCCGGAATACTGGGTATCTCCGGTTGAACAGGATGAGGATTCTGATGACTATTATGATCAGGGCCTTCAGGTAATGCTTACGGGCGCAGGAATCACCAAACCGGACCGTGTTGTTTTTGCCAACTGGTCCAGGCTTAATGATACTTCATGGGCATTTGCATCAAGATCCATCAGGAACTTCAATTATCTGCCTTACTCAATAAATGATTCTGCTGTCTGTCAATATTATAACCCTGTAAAAATCCCTTCCGGTGAAACAGGAAGTTTTGTGCTTGCAATGGGAAATTATAATCCGCTGGGATTCAGCCTTTCTTCTCAGCGTCCGTCCACGACCGCACAGAATGAAAACGGTGATACTGGCATTTCCATTGTAGACGAAACTGAAATTGCTGCAATGACTGTAGAGGAACTTGAACAGTTTGTTAATGAAGAAACAGGTTTATCAATGGAAGATGACCTGAAGGTTGTATCCGATATTCTTGCCAGAATCGATGAATTACTTTCGGGCAGCGAAGATTTAAACGAAGGACAGCTTGAAAAGATTCAGCAGTTGATCAATAATCTTAAAGAACGTAAAAATCAGTATTAATTCGGACTGAATAAAAATGACAGTTGGCTATTTAAGAAAAGCGCAGAAGCTTTTTGCATCAAAGCGCTATACTCAGGTTATCAGACTGCTGGAACCTCAGGTTTTCAGATACCGCGAAAACTTTGATTTTTTTTATATGCTTGGTATATCGTGTCTGCAGACAAGTGATTTCGGCGGTGCTTTTTCATATCTCAGGAGAAGTCTGTCACTGCGTCCGCTTGATGAAAACACACTGCTGGCGCTTGCTGTTGTCCACCTGAAAAGAGAAGAAGTCCAGGAAGCTTTAAGAAACTGGTTTTCTGTACTGGACAGCAACCCGAATAACAAGATTGCACAGAAAGGCATTAAAATTGTAAAGAGATTCCCCGAGGAAGGCCCGGCCGCATTGTTTGAAACAGGCAGACATCTGAAACTTGTTCCGGTAAAACAACTGAATATTCTGCCGGTTATCGGTATTCTGGCCGGTGTATTTGCAGTAATAGCGCTGGCAGGATTTATCATAAGCCTTGTTGCCGATCTTCCGAAAGAAAAAAGGGATGTGGGCATAAATCTGGATCTGGGAGAAATCGAAAACTATGTACAGAACCCCGATTCAGCTTATTATATTCTGACTGAAAACGAGGTTAAAAAGACATATAATCTTGCATATAAATATTTCAGGAACGGGCAGGACAATTACGCCAGAAGGGAACTCAACAGACTGATGCTGTCCAATGCAAGCCAGAGCATAAAAAACAACGCAAAAATCATGATTGACTATGTCCGGGTTCCTGATTTTACCAGCCTTGAAACCGATTTCACTTATCAGGATGTGATGGAAGATCCTGTCCTGTATGACGGATGTTATGTTCTCTGGAAAGGAAAAAATGCAGATCTTGATATAAATGAGGAAAGAATAGCATTTGATTTTCTGGTAGGCTATCATACCGGGCAGCAGCTTGAAGGAACAGTAGCCTGTATTTCAAAAAAAGGATTGAATATCCACCCCGGAGAGTCTGCAGAAGTTCTGGGGCAGGTTATATATTCAGGCAGCGGTTTCTATATACGAATAATTTCATATCATATTATACTTCCGGAAATGAATTAATGAGAGCAGTTGTCCAGCGGGTCAAAAAAGCTTCGGTTAAAGTTGACAACAGAATAATCTCTGAAATTGATTCAGGACTTCTTGTATATCTTGGAGTCATGCAGGAAGACAATAACGATGACCTTTTATATATGGAAAGGAAGATATCAGCCCTGAGGATTTTTGATGACAGTGAGGGCCGAATAAATTTATCTGTTATGGATAAAAAATATTCGATTCTTCTTGTCTCACAATTCACCATATGCGGGAATGTTAAAAGAGGAAACCGCCCTTCCTTCGATCCGGCAGCTGATCCGGAAACAGCCGCAGAAATGTATGAACAGCTTGCTGAATTGTTCAGGAAAAAAGGCATAAGAACAGAGACAGGAAAATTCCAGGCCCATATGGAAGTTGAGTGTATGAATGACGGTCCGGTGACGATGCTTATTGATTCACGAAAGATTTTTTGAACCACGAACACGAAGATAATTATAAATTATGAATTATGAATGGATTTTGACTGCATGTAGCTGTGTCAGCAGGTGTCAGCGATCACTGATACAGCGTACCGACGATAATTGGCACCTTCGTGGTTTTCATCTGTTCTTCAGTTCCCTGTAAAGTTTATTAAAATCAAAATTTCTGACTTTCAAAGCCATTTCAGATGAAATTCCAACAGCAGGTTTGTATGCGGCCGAAAATGATACTGTAATGTATATTTCAATGCATTTTGCAAGTTCCGGAGATATCTGCCCGTCATCAGGAATGGCGGACAGATAGATGCTGCCGATTTCGGAAAGCAATGGGTAATCGCCGGAATATTCAGCGTTGATTATCCATTGGATAAAGGGAAGATATGTACTGATATCGGAAAACACCGGCAGAGGATCTGTCAGAAGGGAAAAACCTTTTCTGTTTGCATTCCAGGCACCCGTATCATTGAGTTCTTCAAGAAGCACCCGTATGCATAACTCGGTTTCATTGTCACCAGGAAGATATAATGATTTAAGGTAATCAAGGAAAAAATTATTGTCAGAACCATCTCTCTGCGGCAATGCCCGGCAGATCTGCAGTTTTGTTTCGAAATCAGTTCCGCTGAAATAACTGATAATGGACGATTCGTTTCCGAATTCTATGTAAAGGTCAAGAGTTTCATCACAGAAGGAATTGAACGTGATTATAAAAAGTATTAACAAAAATAAAGGTTTCACTTTTTCTGCATTATTGTTCTCAACAAATTCGCGAAAT
>CAZKOK010000362.1:0-4801 GCA_964554355.1 uncultured Spirochaetia bacterium
ATTTTCTGCAAACGCTCCCGAGATGGAAACATTCAGTCTTTTTGCAGCTTCCATACGGGTCTTCTTCCGGAACAACCGAAAATTTTTTGCTGATATTTCCCGGATTTTCAGCCCATCAAAGCAATTCTAAATTTGATTTTCGAATCAGAAAATCAAACAAGATTTACTTCTTGACTGATTAATAATAAGGAAAACAAGCGAATTTTTTGCCCTTAAGTGGCAAAAAATATCCCGTTTTCCGTTCATTACGGATTAACTTACTCTAAATTTAGAATAGCTGAGCCCATCATTTTTTAATTGACAGAAATTATAACTTTACCTATCATTTCATTTTAAACGAATATACATTATCCTGATATTTCTTGTTTTTATTATCTTCCCGATTCCTGCGCAGTCATCTGATTCACTCGATTTTCTTAACCGTATTCTGGAGCAGAACAGACTTGAAGATGGAAAAAGCATGAAGCGGTTCGCTTCCGGGCTTATCCTGTGGCAGGATGATCCGGCATCAAGGGCCGTTTACGAGAAAATGAAAGCACACATTGATTTCCTTTCTGTAACAATGCGTGGTCATCAGGATCTGATTTCGTATTACCAGGTCAGGGACGGGTATCTTGAAAGCATAATGCAGGCGCTGTAGAGGATCAGCGATATGATAATGATGAAGTCGAATCCCGTATACAGTGATGAGGACCGTGCCCTTCTTGATTCTGAAATTTACCTGCAGTATGAAGGAATTATGAAAACCCTTTCATGGGCTCAGTTCAATACAAAGCCGATATTTGAATCCTGGATGGATGATGAAGACATCCACGAAAGGCTGAAGGAAGAAAGGTTTTACAGTCTTGAGGGTGTTGACAGAATTCTGTCTGCCGTCATAAGGGAAAGGGCAGGGCACGGGGCGCTTGAGAATTCACTTGAATTACAGATCCAGGGTATGGGCACTGAAAAGGATAATGCCCTTTATTCTCTCGGTCAGGGAGATGCGGATTTTTCTCAGGAATTGTCAAAATTAATGGCGGGTGAGATAAGGTTTTTCTCTGATTTTTTCCTGCTTGATATGAAAGATGATTAGAAGCATGAAAAAAGAAATCTGCAAACCGGCATTATTTGATATTTAATCCTCTACCGGTATTCTGATCACTGCCTGTCCGGATATCAAGTTCTGTGGAATTATCATTTTGCCCGCAAAATAACCAAAGGTACAGGAATAATATTTTTAGTCATTTCCTGATTATTATATTCTGAAGGAAAAACGGAAAAACCTGTTTGATTTTATAATTCGCGATACCGGGAGCATTCATCATTTTTTTTATTTCATTTGGAATGTAAGCGGCCCTGATTGATGTAAAGAACCCTGTATCTTTTGGAACCCAGTAAAGCCACCAGACTCTTTTAAGATCATAGATTATTAATGCACCGTTATCTTTTACATATTTCATTAAATTGGCAACAGCTTTCTGCGGGTCTTTCCAGTGATGTAATGAAAATGTTGAATATACCAGATCAAATTGCCCGAGTCTGTCCAGTAATTTTTCATCCTCAATATTTCCATTTACAAATTCAACTTGAGACTTCAGGTCTTTTTTTTCAATAAATTCATTACCGATTGTTATCATTAAGGGGGATAATTCAAGCGCGGTAACCCTGATGTTTCTGTTCTGTTCGGCAATCATGGAAGCAACTATCCCTGAGCCGGCCCCTGCGTCCAGATATCTGCCTTCCAGGTTTAATTTATTTATTTCCTTTAAAAATCCACCGTATCTCATCTTTGCCGATTTTTCAGAATTTTCTGCATATTCTCTTGCACTGTCAATACTGCTGAATGTTTCTTCCTGGTTGATTTCAATTTTTCTTTTCAGCATGGCTGTTCCTCCTTATGGTTAAAAGCAGTCTCCTGATTCTGTATCCTGAGTTCAAAGATAAAGTCACATTCTTTCCTGCCGTATGCCAGTGTGTTTTCCCATGAACTTCCCCTGTGAACATTAAATGCCGGAAAGGCCGGGATAAAAAAATCTCTGTCAACTTCACAAAAAAGTTTTGTTAATTCAGGTATGCCGAAAGAATCAAAGAAGTCCCTGTAGACACATCTTTTTATTTTGAAATGACAGATATTTTTCTCCTTCTTTACATACTTTCTGTCATTGAATTGAGTGGCTCCTTTCATGTCCATCAGATTGTTGAAAGCCATTAATCGTTTCATCGGTTCATCATCCGGAATATTTGTTTCAGCGACCATTGCGTTCTGTTGAATACAGCCGACGGGGACAATAATATTTCTCATTATCTCAAATGCTTTTTCCAGGCCGATTTTCTCTCTCAATTTAATATAAAGAGCTGCAGCGACAGCATAGGGCTTAAGGAAATCCGATTCAGCGTCTCCTGTTTTTCCCCATTTTGATTTTTTAAAAAGCCTTTTCCCGAAAGAAGAACATTTGATCATAAAAAACAGTCGGGCAGTTCCCAGTTCTTTTTTTAGAACATTTTTTATAATGGTATTCTTCTGTTTCCTGATATTCATATTTATTCTCTCCTTGAGGTTTTTCACAGCCATCGGCGGACAATTTTTTTATACTTTTCATATTCTTCCCTGAATGTCTCTTCCATAATCTTTTCTTCAACCGGTATGCATATAAAATTCATGATTAAAAAGAAAAACAGCAGTATAAAAAGGGATAAAAGATTTCCAAGAAAAACAGCCAGACCCAGTAAAAACAGGAGTCCTCCAAGGTACATCGGGTTTCTTGAGTATCTGTAGAATCCATCTTTTACAAAATGTGACGGTTTTGTGTTCTGCAGGGTTGTTTTTTCGGTGTTGAATACAATTGTATATTTTACGATAAAATAAGCCCCGAAAATCACCGGCAGCAATCCGCCAGAATTATATGGAAAATAATGAAGATTATATTCAGGAAAGATAAAATAACTTATCACCATTAATCCGATTCCTGCGAAAAAATATAACGGCGGAAAGGACAGTCTGATAAGAATATTTACCTTTTTCATCTTTCTCCCCCTTTCAGCCGTTAAGATAATCGCTGAAATATTTTTCTATTACTTCGAAAACCGATATTGTTTTTTCAAGTTCGGTTTTGTTCAGCATATCCAGCATGGACAATATTCTGTTATTCATTTCTTCATGAAACCTGCTGTGACCGATACATGCCTTCTGACCTTTTTCGGTCAGCTTCAGGTATATCCTTTTGCTGTCATCGGATGACATAAACCGGTTCAGGTATCCTTTTTTATTCAGTTTTACAGAAAGCTTCTGGACAGCACCTCTTGTGATGCCGAGTATGCGTGCAAGATCGGAAATACTGTGTTCATTGCTGCTGCCTATTGCTTCAAGAGTATGAATTTCTGACGGATAGAGTAAGTCTCCGGTTCCGAAATCCATTGACCTTTTTTCCACTTCATTAAAGCTGTTTAATATCCTGCGGAACTGGTCAAAGCATTTATATATCAATTTGTCCTTTTCCATATCAGTCCTTTTGTATACGCTGTATACAATAATGTATACATTATATACAAAAAAGTCAATAAAAAACGATATTCTCAATTGCCGGTAATGCATCCGGTACTGCTATATGCAGGTAGTCGATAATGCAAATTAATTGCAGTTGACAATTTTCTGGAAAAAAAGTACAGAGGGTGGTTGATTTCCCGGATTTTCAGCCCGTCACAGCAATTCTAAATTTGATTTTCGAATCAGAAAATCAAACAAGATTTGCCTCTTGACTGATTAATAATAAGGAAAACAAGCGTATTTTTTGCCCTTAAGTGGCAAAAAATATCCCGTTTTCCGTTCATTACGGATTAACTTACTCTAAATTTAGAATAGCTGAGCCCATCATTTTTTAATTGACAGAATTTATAACTTTTCCTATTGAGGACTGTTATTACCGAGATATTTTCCAGTGATTCTGCCCGGGCTTCCGCTATCTGCTGATCGGGGACACCGGCTATTTCATAGTCTTCGCTTTAGGTTATTTCCCCGTTTATTGAAACTTCTGACGGTCCGGTAAAGCAGGTATTGTTCAATTCCTTCATAATCGTCCGGCTGACTGGCCACCCAGCCAGGTCAGGACCACGTGAACTTTTAAATAAGTATGTCCCTGAAATTTTACTATGTTTTTACTCTGGTTAATCTGAACGCCTGACGCGCAGGAAAGGATCAGTGATATTACGCCAATTATTAATAAATTCCTGACTTTCAACATTATCTACCTCTTATTTATTTTTTATTATAGCACTATCTTAAGTTATTTTTCCAAATCAGACCTGAAACAATGCATTGAACGAATTACATACTTAAAAACGGGACAAAACAGCCGGTTATCCCATTACTAATGAATAATTAACATTTCCTTCACCAAAACCTTACAGACTGAATGGATTATATACCAGTAAATAAAAGGACAGTGATTGTCCTTAAAATCATTAAGGAGATAATAATGAAGAAAAAATTATTCGTATTTGCCATTCTGCTTATAGTTTCTGTTTCTGTTTTTGCAGGCGGCAACAAAGAATCATCTTCATCAGACGGTTCCGGATTTTCCGGAGATCTTACAATGGGCGGTTCCACAACAGTAGCTCCTATCATTGATGTTGCTCTTGAAGCTTTCAAAAAAGACCAGCCGGATGTTAATGCAACATACGCTTCCGTTGGTTCCTCAAATGGCATTGCCGGAGTCCTTGACGGTGTCTACAGTATAGGCGGTTCTTCAAAAAGTGAAACGAAAAACATTGATGCAGGTGTTTATCCGATCAAAATTGCCATCGACGGTATTGCAACGGTTGT
>CAZKOK010000363.1:0-4786 GCA_964554355.1 uncultured Spirochaetia bacterium
CAGGGAGATCCGTCTTCGGTTTTTGCGGAAATGTCCTGGAAGATGTTTTTAACATGCGGCCATGCGTCCGGATTACCGCCCGGCATTACCGAGGGACCTCTTCTGGCACCTTCTTCGCCGCCGGAAACTCCTGTTCCGATATAAAGAATGCCTTTTTCCGAAAGATCTTTTGTTCTTCTTATAGTATCGAGATACTGCGAATTGCCGCCGTCGATAATGATGTCCCCTTTTTCAAGATGGGGGATAACCATTTCAATGAATTTATCGACTACTTCGCCGGCTTTGACCATCAGCATAACCTTGCGCGGTCTTTTCAGGCATGCAACAAAATCCTCAAGAGTTTCGGCACCGATAATCGTGTCCCTTCCTTTGGCAGGACCGTTAATGAAATCGGCTACTTTGCTTACGGTCCTGTTGAATGCAGCAACCGTATAGCCGTGGTCATTCATGTTCAGTATCAGGTTCTGGCCCATTACAGCAAGGCCGATTACACCGATATCCGCTTTTGCTTCCATAATTATTTACTCCTTGCTTCCCTGTTGCTGCACCGACCAGAGGCCGAGTGCAGGATTGTTTATAAAATAGATTTTTTCACCATTGACACTGTTATATCCTTCGGACAATTCTTCGGGATTATATCTTTTCATAATTTGCGAAAGATCGCAGTACTCGTAACCGGCGGATTCGATTTCCTCTTTAGATAATCTGCCCGGACAGTATGTTATCCTGAAACGTCCTTCAGAGCTGCCGTGTATAAGATGGGCGGCGACACCCAGACTATTCCTCAGGTCTTCATTTTCTTCGATAAACTTCATTACCTGCGGGGTCTTCCTGTAGCCGTATTTTCTTATAAGTGAATCAATTACAGGGTCTTCTCCGAATTCCTTTACGCCAGGCCCAAGCACAATCAGTTCACCGCCGTCAGCCATTGCACATCTTGTTCTGTAAATTGATTTATTTCCAAGCCATGTACTTCTGAATTCTTCAGGATCAAGGTAGACGACCGCCTTTTCAAGAGGTTTTTCAAGCCATGTAATATTGACTTGCGATGCAAGTTCTGCAGCCTTGTAAAAGCATTCTATGTCATCGCCTGCAAAAATACCGCGCATTACAGTGCCTTTGATTTCATCAAAACCGACTACGGTCTGGATATAGTGAACCGGCAGGTCCTTTGCGAAATTGACAGATGCATATTCCATTACGGCGCGAACCGGATTATCGGCTTTGCCCATAATGCTTTCCATTCCGCATACGGCGCCGATAAAATGACTCAGGTCAATTCCCTGCTTGCCGCCTGTTCCGACAAAAATGTTCTTGTTGTAATTTGCCATGCCGATTACTTCATGCGGAACCACCTGTCCTATCGAAAAAATCAGATCGTAATTTCCTTCGACAAGAAGCCTGTTGACCTGAGCAGGCCACGGGGAATTGATCTTTCCTTCGGTGACCTTGCTGACATATTCCTGGGGAACAATACCAAGTGTATAAAGATCATTTTTCCAGTTATGGACCCTGAACAGTTTTTTATCGATACCAGGGAACATTTTATCAAGTTCCTTATCCGTCATTGCCGTATGCGTTCCCAGGGCCGGCAGAATATCTGTTACGGCTTCTCTGAAATATTCAACGGCAATGCAGGTTATTTCACCTGCGCGTGAATGAAACCTGGTAATGTCCGGAGGAATAATCAGGATTTTTCCCGGATTTCCCAGGGTATTAAAGTAGTCAGTCAGAACTGATTTGAGTTTTTCAGAATCAATTTCTGTCTGTGAATTTCCATATTTAAGGTTCAGCAATTCTTTCCTCCGTTTTTTCCAAAAGAAAACCGCCTCCTCTGGAGAAGGTCAGCCGGCCTGAAGCCCGCGCCCTTTATTGCCATGGCGGATTTTCGGGAAGCACTTCGCTGAATTCCTTCAGAAGCTCTTCCTGATATGCGCCTTTGAATGTTCCTTTAAAGAAATGTTCAAGGCCTTCCTTATACAGTTTCTCCCAGGATTCTTCCTCTTCACCGGGGCAGATCGGAAAAAAGAGGGCATTATTTTCGGTTGCAGCCTTCATGTCGCCGGGAGCATCGCCGATCATAAGGATCCGGCTGCTGTCATATTTACCGGCAGCTGCAAGTGCGATGTGTTCTTTCTTTGTTCCCATTTCCTGCCCGGCAATCAGCCTTACATTATCATCGATTTTGTGTTCTTCCCATTCATTTTCAAGATTTGCAACCGGTGTCTGGGAAACAACCATAGAATCGGCCTTTCCCTTAATTTCGGCAAGACATTCCTTTACCCAGGGAAAAGGAGCAACCCCGCGTACTATATAAGCGACAGCCTTGTTGACATCTTCAGACCAGGCAAGGACCCGTTTAAGTTCAGGATCGCCTGTCTCTTCTGCTTTTGCCCTAAGAGTGCCCAGACCGAGTTTTGTCTCATTACTTATCCATTTTTCCAGCGAGGGCAGCCTGATAATATTTATGCCTCTGCGGATTACTTCCTTGCGTTCGCGCATATAATCAAGAGCGTCAACAAGTGCCGGATATCTGTTGCATCCCCTTGTCTGTGAATAGAGGTTGACGAAATCCCATACTTCGCGGCCGTATTTGGACACTGCCTGCAGTTCAAAATGATTAATGAATGCAGGACAGAAACATTCCTTGTGCTTGACTTCCATTGTGTCAAAGACACAGCCGTCGGAATCGATTCCTATAAAAAATTCCTTTTCCGGTTTGAAGTTTTTCAATAATTCCTGTGCGTTTTCCATTATTTTTCCAGCCTGTAATTATAAATATTATGCTGAATCCTAAACTGTAGCAAAAGGTAATGTCAAGCATATTATGTTTCAATTACTTATTTAAATTGAAAAAAAACGAAAGTATTTGACAAACGGGCTGTATCTGTAATACTGTTTGAAAAACACCACCTGCTGACTGGATTTTGGCGAAAACAATGGAGGAAAAAGGTGAAAGGTAATTGTGTCGTGGCACAAAGCGGCGGACCTACGGCCGTAATAAATGCAAGCGCATGCGGTGTAATACAGACTGCCTTAAAATCTTCTTTTATAGAAAATGTATATGCAGCCCATAACGGGATTCTTGGTATTCTGAATGAAAAAATGTTTGATCTCGGTAAGGAAGATCCTGAAACAATTGAGAGGTTGAAAAGCACTCCGGCGGCAGCTTTGGGTTCCTGCCGGTATAAAGTAAAAACCGAAGGCGACTACAGAAAAATAATAGATGTTTTCAAAAAGTACAATATCCGCTGGTTTTTCTACATCGGCGGCAATGATTCAATGGACACTGCGAACAAGGTTAACGAACTTGCCGGAAAAGAAGGCTATGATCTTGTTTCAATGGGCGTTCCGAAAACAATTGACAACGATCTGGGATTTATCGATCACACACCCGGATACGGAAGCGTTATCAAATATCTTGCCACAATGACGATGGAAGCGGGCAGGGATACCGAAGCCCTGTACACTGCCGATACCGTAAACGTAATTGAGGCAATGGGAAGAAATGCAGGATGGATAGCTGCCGGCTGCGCTCTTGCGCACAGGAATGAAGAAGATGCTCCCCATATCATTCTTCTTCCCGAAGTTCCTTTCGACAGGGAAAAATTCCTTGCCAAGGTGGATTATTATATCAAAAAAATCGGACGATGTGTAATAGTTGTTTCCGAAGGCACGAAATGGCCTGACGGCGAATATATCAGTACAATGAAAGGCGAGTTTGCGCAGGATTCTTTCGGACATAAGCAGCTGGGGGGAGCAGCCCTTGCTGTACAGAACATGATTGAGCAGGGCCTTAAAGTAAAAGCCCGTTTTGCAGTTCCCTCAACAATACAAAGGACAGGGATACATTTTGCCTCTCTGACAGATTCCGAAGAAGCCTATGCTCTCGGCCGGGCTGCCGTGGAATTTGCCGAAAAAGGCGAAAACGGAAAAATGGTGACAATCAGGCGTATTTCGGATTCGCCATATAAAACTGAAATCGGTGTTGTCGAACTTGATAAGGTTGCAAATGCCGAGAAATTCTTTCCGAAAGAATGGATCAGCGATGACGGTTTTTTTGTAACAGAAGATTTTATAAAATATGCAAAACCGCTTGTGCAGGGTGAAGTAAAGCCGGTAATAAAGGACGGACTTCCTGATCTGATGCGTTTTAAAAAGCATTTTGTTTAAATAATTAAATCTAAAGTTAACAGGAGACAGATAATGGGTTTTTTGGATGATATGTTCGGCCTTGAAGACAAGATAGTTGTTATTACCGGCGGCGGCGGAATTATTGCCAGGGCAATGAGCAAAGCTGTTTTAAAAGCAAAAGCCAGAGTAGTGCTGTGGGACATCAGCCGTGCGAACATAGATGAAGCAATTGCTGAGCTTTGTGAAGACGGAGACAACAAGGACAAGGTAACCGGCATGATTGTCGATACCACAAGCGAAAAATCTGTTGATGATGCCATTGCCGAAACAGAAAAGATTTTCGGGAAACCGACATCGCTTATCAATGCCGCGGGCGGAAACAGGGGAAAAAACCCTTTTGTTGAAACCGATATCGAACAATTTGAATTTGTTCTCAGGCTTAATCTTGTTGCCGGACTTGCAGTGCCGACCAAGGTTTTTGCAAAATACTGGATTGCCGGTAAAATAAAGGCATCAATTATAAATATGACATCGATGGCATCATACGTACCGCTTTCCGGAGTATGGGCATACGATGCGGCAAAAGCGGCAGTACTCACTCTTACAATGGCGACTGCAAATGAATTTGCAGTCGAAGGAATCAGGGTAAATG
>CAZKOK010000364.1:0-457 GCA_964554355.1 uncultured Spirochaetia bacterium
TACGTCACCGCCGAGGATACCACCCTGGATAGCAGCACCCATTGCAACTACTTCATCAGGATTTACACCTTTATGGGGTTCTTTCTGGAAAAGTTCCCTGACTGCAGCCTGAACAGCGGGAATTCTTGTTGATCCGCCGACAAGTATTACTTCGTCGATATCTGCTGCAGTAAGTCCGGCATCCTTGAGGGCCTTTCGGCATGGTTCCTTTGTTTTTTCAACAAGATCACCCACCATCTGCTCAAATTTGGCTCTTGTAAGCTGATACTGGAGGTGCTTGGGTCCGCTGGAATCTGCAGTAATAAACGGCAGATTTATATCAGAAGTCTGGGTACTTGATAATTCGATTTTTGCTTTTTCAGCAGCCTCCTTAAGGCGCTGAAGAGCCATTCTGTCCTGACTCAGATCAATGCTGTAGTCTTTTTTAAAGCTGTCGATAAGCCAGTCGATAATTCTC
>CAZKOK010000364.1:467-4784 GCA_964554355.1 uncultured Spirochaetia bacterium
ATCGAAATTGTCACCGCCGAGGTGAGTATCACCATTTGTGGATTTTACTTCGAATACGCCGTCGCCGAGTTCAAGTACTGAAATATCAAATGTACCGCCCCCGAGGTCGTATACAGCTATTTTTTCATCTTTTGCTTCCTTGCCAAGTCCATATGCAAGGGCTGCGGCAGTCGGCTCATTTACAATACGTTTTACATCAAGCCCGGAAATTCTCCCCGCATCTTTGGTTGCCTGTCTCTGGGCATCGTTAAAGTAAGCAGGAACTGTTACAACAGCTTCTTTTACAGGTTCACCAAGATAATCTTCTGCTGTTTTCTTCATTTTCTGAAGAATTGCAGCTGAAATCTCAGGTGGTGAATACTGCTTGTCATGGATTTGCACACGAACGTCTGTTGAAGTGTCTATGATTTTATACGGCACCATTCTGATTTCATCAGGCACCTCTGAATATCTTCTTCCCATAAACCGCTTGATTGAAAAGACGGTATTCTCAGGATTGGTTACAATCTGGTTTTTTGCAGGCTGGCCCACGAGGCGCTCGCCCTTCTGAGTAAAACCTACAATTGAAGGTGTAGTTCTCTGACCTTCAGAATTCTGGATGACGACAGGTTCTCCCCCTTCCATAACAGCCACACAGGAATTAGTCGTTCCAAGGTCGATTCCAATTATTCTTCCCATTTTATTCTCCTAAAATATATTTTTCCTTTATTCCCGTTATGCTTCATCGCCCTGTTTTTCAGGAACTTTTGAAACTTTTACTTTTGAATGCCGCAGGACCCTGTCATGCAGCATATATCCTTTCTGGAAATCTTCCAGAACTGTTTCCTCGTCAAATTCGTTCGATTCTTCGGCCATCATTGCTTCATGCCTTTCAGGATCGAACTTTTCGCCTGTTGAATCAAACCTTTTAAGCCCATACTTCTTTTCAAGTATGCTTGTAAACTGCTTTTCAATCAGTTCTATTCCTGAATGAAAATTGTTAAAATCCTTCGATTCCTCTGAAGATTTGATTGCTCTTTCAAAATCGTCAATTATTGCCACCAAGTCAAGAAGAAGATTGGAATTTGCGTATTTTATGGCATCTTCCTTCTCCCTGAACATCCTCTTGCGGAAATTCTCAAAATCAGCATATTTCCTGAGGTACTGGTCTTTCAGTTCTTCATTTTCAGCTTTCAGCTTTTCAATCTCAAGTACAATCAGTTCTTCGGGACTCAGAACGATTTCTTCTTCTGCAGCAGGAGTTTCTTCCTGAGTCTGGGTCTCTTCTGCTGAAATTTCTTCACCGCCTGCTGTTTTTTCTGTCTCTTCTGCAATATTTTCCTGTTCTACTGAAAGATCTTCCATTTTTTGATCTTTATTTTTCCTAGACATTATTATCCTCTAATTTATTGATTCTACTGAACATAAGATACTAATGAGGCCTGCTACCGTCAAGAGCTTTGAACTTGTAAGTCCTTGTTTTGACTGCAAATAGAGATTTTTTTTTGTTTTTTAGTTATAAACTCAGGTAATAATATTGACTTAGTTAAAAAGCTGCCGGAAAAACCTCATTCGCCATAAATAAACAGCACTATCCTGATATATTCCTGAAACAGGCAAAAAAAAGCCATCTTCAATTATGAAAAAAGATTATATTCAGCAAAGGTAACACCCATACCGTGGGGAACGGGTACCGTTATCTATTTATAATACATACTCCAGAGTTCTTTACCCCATAACCCATCATTGGCGGACATATACATCCGGTTGTTATAAGCCAAGAGATAATCAGGAGAACTTGCGGCTGAGCCCGGATTAAGATCAACTACGCATGAGAGTTCATTGGATTTATACACCCATAATTCCTGACCTTCAGAAGCCGTATTAGCGGAATAATAAAGATCTCCGTCAAAACTGCAAAAACCAACCGTATCAACAACACCGTACCCGGATGGGACAACCGAAGGAGCAATCTCTACAGCAGTTTCATTATGGAATTCATATATAGTCCGGAAAGTAACCGTATTGTAAGCCTGAAAAAAAAGACGCCCGTTATGAACAGTCAAAGTTCCAGGACCGGACCCGTTTGGAGCACCCCTGCCGACATCGGCTGCAAGCTCCGGAGGATTCGTGCCGTCCCAGCGGAAAAGTTCAAGGCCATGATTTGCAGTCCCGTCGCTGGCTCTGAAATAAAGTTCATTATTATATACTACAGGATCAGCTATAGAATCCCCTCCTGAAACGTTTATTTCTCCTACCGGCTCCAGACTGACATCATCCCATACCCATAACTGGTCATTGCTGGTTGAATTTTCTCCGCAGAATACAAGCCGGCTGGAAGTTCCATCATTAAACTCAGTCAGAAACCTGGGCCAGCTCCCGTTTCCGCCGGACCCGGGAAATAAATCCGCAACCAGAGAAGGATAAGTGGGCCATATATCATTGTCTCTATATAATTCAATTCCGTAATCAGGATCGTCATCATAACCGCTGAGAAACAGGTCATCGCCCTCATCCCAGTAAAAAAGATTGTCAAGCTGTGTCAATCCACTCATGCTCCAGAAAAACCTATCTGTGGAACCGGCGTTGGATAAATAATAAACTGCTCTCTCACTGGAAAGGGCTCCATAACTGGCAATAAAATAAAGTCTGTCGGCAGTTGCGAACAGTGAATATGGACTCTCATTATCATAAGCAGGAAGTACATCAATTATTTTCGGATTCCTTAGAGCAGGATTCACATTATCATTGTCAATTGGCAATGCAGGATTGAATTCCCATAAATTACTATTTGTCCCGTCAAAAGCATTAAAGTAGATGCGGTTATTGAACAGGGTAAGGTATCTTGGACTCGAATTCTGGTTGTTGGGGTTTATATCAGTAATTCTTGTCATTACAAGATCATCCACGGCCATAATATAGGGATCAAGAGCGTCATAATCCCCGGAATATGAGAAAACAAGCAGATACTGAGTATCAACAGCCGTATTTGCAGGGATTTCATATGTGATATCCGAACCTGTTTTTGGAATTTCCACCAGAGGAGTCTGGGATTGTCTTATCCCGCTTGAATTTCCCCAGTACAGGCGGTAACCTTCAATATCGGATTCATCCGCCGGAATCTGAATTTCAAGAGATCCTGATATTTCATCTTCATCAATATCACCATCCATAAGCTGCACATCAGGGCAGACCGGATAATCACCGGTATAATACGCGCTGTCCGGATTATGCGGATCATTGGGATTATCATAAGGCGGCAGACCGGAAGGAATATAATCACATGATATAATGATTAATACAATTGCCGATACAGTAATCAGCAGTAACTGCTTTTTCATATTTTTCTCCTCTGCTGTATGTTTTAGACGTCTTTTCTTCTCTTTTCTGCTAATAGGAGTATTTCAGCTGCAAAGAAATTGAACCATTAGCAGGCATAACCATAAGATCAAGACCGTTTTCGGCAACAGGATCGCCGCTTTTTTCCGGTATAAGCAAATAGATTGACAAACCGATTAATCCCGCCCCTGCGGCAGTAAGCCCAATGCCTGACCAGAACTGCAGTTCTGCATTTCCGTCCACTGCTGCCTGGTACGCATCATCACGAGCCTGCACAAGGGCTATAAAATCAGCACCGGGACCGGCATTATTGTAAGCATCAAGAGCTGTCTGATAATCATAAATCAGTTCTCCTCCAAGTATACCAAGAAATACACCCCCGGCCACGGAAAGAGCCCCTGCTCCCAGACAGGACCAGCCCCAAATAACCCGCGGATCAGTTTTTTTACCGCCTTTTTTACTGTTTGCAAACAAAATTATATTTTCCTGCAACCCGGCCAGTTTTGCGGCTATATTCGGTAAATCAGCAAGCATTTCATCGGTATTCAGATAAGTCCCGTCAGCTGTAGCGATAACTTTGCCAGTTTCGGTCTCAATCAGTTTTGCAGTAAGCGCCAGCATATTTCCTACTTTATTGATTGTACCGACAACTATATATTCAGCAGAAAGCAACTTGCCCAGTTCAAGCATACATGACTCATCAATACATCCCGATAATGAAAAATCAAGTTCATCAAGAAGCATTTCCCTCTGGTTGACATCAATTATATCATAAACATTTGTCTGAAACAGGGCAGAAGAGAGGCGGGATATAATTGCTTTCATTTCATTTTCTGAAAGATTCTGCGATTCGAAATCCATTACAGTAGCAGTAGGATTCAAACCGTCTTCTTCCTGCGAATATAAAGAACAGACTGCTGAAAAAAACATTAGCACCAATATAAATTTTTTTATAAACATGTTATTATTATACCACCTTTATTGCAAAAAACAATTGAT
>CAZKOK010000365.1:0-4765 GCA_964554355.1 uncultured Spirochaetia bacterium
GGTTTTCATTTAAGATTAGGCGGGGGCTATATTCCTGATGCTTTTCAGATGTCGTTAAGCGGCGGTTTTCCGCTATTTTGAGTTAATCTTTCTGCGCAGGATATAACCTTCCTCAAGGGGCTTGACCGTTTTCAGGAAGGTTTTTTTCCCATGGTCGGTTTTAGTGACTTCCTGCATTTTTTCGTCAAACAGCCTAAAGCCCGTATCTGCTAGATAAAGCAGGGAAGGGCCGATGTACTCGATTTCCTGATCCGCTTTTATCTGGTTTTTCACATCAAGTTCCCAGATTCCTTTTCCGGCCCGGCCAAGGACGCTTCCCAGAAACATGTACTTACGCAGGTATGATTTTAATGTGGGCTGTTCGATTTCTTCCTTTCCGTAATAAAATCCGGTAGAGAATTCCCTGTGGCTGACTTTGAAAATTTCGTCCCTGTACTGTTCGTAATTTTCAACGTTTTTGCCGTTAAGCCTGTCGATTGCCTTACGGTAGGCGCGGGTGACGATCGCGGCATAGTAGATTGACTTCATGCGGCCTTCTATTTTAAGGCTGTCCACCCCCGCGTTTTTAAAATCCTCCAAATGATCTATCAGGCACATGTCTTTGGAGCTTAATATAGAAGTAAAGCCGTCACTTTCAATTACCGGGAAATATTCACCGGGCCGTTCTTCCTCTTCAAGCACCCTGTATTTCCAGCGGCAGGAATGGGCGCAGTCTCCTGCGTTGGCGCTGCGGTCCGCCATGTACTTTGAAAGAAAACAGCGCCCTGAATAGGCCAGGCACATCGCTCCGTGGACAAAAACTTCAACCTCAAGACCGGGCAGTCTGGACTTGATTATTTCGAGATTTTTCAGAGTCGTTTCACGTCCGGCGATTATCCTTGAAAATCCCATATCACGGTACATTGAGGCTGCATTGTAATTGATGCAATTGGCCTGGGTGCTTAAATGCAGCCTGACATCAGGAAAATTCTTTTTAAGGATATTCACGATTCCTAGATCGCTTACTATAAATGCATCAAAAGGGTATTTTTTGAGATAAGCAATGTTTTCTTCAAGAGTTTCCAGATCCTCATTCTGAAAATAGATATTGAGTGCTGCATAGAGTTTTTTATTGCCCTTGATTCCGGAAACTTCACTGTATTCCTGATCGTGGAAATTATCGCTTTTTGCGCGCAGGCTGAAATTCCTGATCCCTATGTAGGCTGCATCTGCACCGTACAGATAGACATATTTAAGTTTCTCAAGATTGCCGGCAGGACTCAAAAGTTCCATTCAGTGATTCTCTTCATTATCCAAAACCAGGGAATTTTCAAAAAAGCTGCGGTTCCTGTGCAGAAATTCAAGAAAATACTGCTGAATATCCGAGAAGAATTCCCTCTGCATCAGAGTTCCGGTTCTGCTTATATAGCGGTAATGCCAGATTTCGTGCATATAGCCGGTTACATTTTCATACCCTTCAGGATATGAAAGGGAAAATCCGAAATCGGCGGCATTGTTATACAGCCATTTCCCCTCAGGCGTATCGCCGAATTCCTCGGTGATTGACCCGAAGTCCGCTGTTGTTCCAAGCTGATGCTGCGACTTGCCCGGCGGGGCCGAATAGCGGTCAGCTTCGGCTTTTCCGTCCTGGGCTACATAATTATTGTAAATACGTTCCTGTGTTGCATAAGAGCGGTATGTAGAGGTAAAAACAAGCTCCATGCCGTCATTCCGTGCTGCTTCCGACATCGCTTTTATATCAGGAATAGTTATTTCCCTCATTACAAGATAATCGCGACCGGAACTGACAGTAATACCGTTATCATGAAGATTTACAAGATCATCCGGTTCGTAATCTGCCGGAAGCGCATGATTCTTATCCACAAGTACATAGAGTATTTCCGGCCGGGCAAGGATCTGTTTCATTATATCGAGAAAAAGGAGAGGCCGTGCAAGTACGGTATTCCTGACCTCTTCAGATTCGCCTGCAAGCAGTGTTTCCAGCTGTTCTGCAGTTATTATGAAAGACGGATGAATTTTATTATCTTTTTTCATTTTATCATCACCGCAGGCTGAAAAACCGCAGATTATGCCTGTCAGAACAATTAACCACAAATACTTCATTTAAATATGATATTAATTACTTCTTCCATCGTGTCAACCGGATAGAACTGAATTCCCTTTTTTACATTTTCAGGAATTTCATCAAGGTCGCGTTTATTCTGCGATGGAATGATAATATGCTTTATTCTGTTTCTGCGGGCTGCTATTGTTTTTTCCTTCAGACCGCCGATGGGCAGAACGCTTCCTGTGAGCGAAAGCTCGCCCGTCATGGCCAGGTTTTTTTTCATCTGCCGGTCCATTGCCAGGGAGAGAAGGGCCGAAGCCATTGTTATCCCGGCAGAAGGCCCGTCTTTCGGGGTTGCCCCTTCGGGAATATGAAGGTGAATCGTGTTATTATCAAAAAAGGAAATGTCGACATTCATCTTCGCTGCTATATGCTTGGTGAACGTATAGGCAATAGAAGCCGATTCCTGCATGACCGAACCCATTTGTCCGGTAAGTTTGAAATCCTGTTTTCCGGGTGTACTGACAGCTTCAATAAGCAGTGTATCTCCGCCGAAATTGGTCCAGGCCAGACCGACGGCCATACCGGGTTTTGTAACCTGTTTTATCGCTTCTTCCGGAAAAAACGGTTTGCCAAGGTATTCATCCAGATCATCTTCCTTTATTGAAAAAGGACCTTTTGCCTTTTCAAGCACAATTTTCTTGGCAATTTTGCGGTGGATCTTGTTAAGCGCCTTTTCAAAATTCCGCATGCCGGCTTCCCGCGCGTATCTGTTGGCAATCTCGACAAGAACATTGTTTCCGTATTTGACCAGATTCTTTGCCAGACCGTTGTTTGAAAGCGTTTTGGGAATCAGGTATTTTTTGGCAATGGCCACTTTTTCCTGGTCGATATAACCTGACAAACGGATTACTTCCATTCTGTCAAGCAGAGGTCTTGGAACGGTGTCCAGCGTGTTTGCAGTGGCAATAAAAAGAATATTGGAAATGTCAAAGGGAATGTCCAGATAATGGTCCCTGAAGGCCACATTCTGCTCAGGATCGAGGACTTCGAGAAGGGCAGAAGAAGGATCGCCCTGATAGGATGAACCCATCTTGTCAATTTCATCAATCATGAAAACGGGATCGGCAGTCTTGATGATTTTCAGGCCCTGTATGATCTTTCCGGGCATGGCACCGACGTAAGTCCTGCGGTGGCCCTTGATTTCAGCCTCGTCCCTCATTCCTCCGACCGAAAAGCGGAAGAATTTCTTATTGAGCGCGCTGGCAATTGATTTGCCTACAGATGTCTTCCCGACGCCGGGGGCTCCCACAAGACAGACAATTGATCCCTTATTGTCTTTTTTCAGTTTTCTTACGGCCAGATATTCAAGGATTCTCTCCTTGACATCTTCCAGCCCGTAATGGTCTCTGTCCAGGATTTTTCGAGCCTTATCGAGATCAAATTCACCGTTTTCATGGATTTCCCAGGGAAGGGAAACAATTGTATCAAGATAATTTCTTGTAACGACAAATTCGGAAGCATTCGGGTCCATCAGCGAAAATTTTTCAAGCTCCTGTTCGACCTGTTCCTTTACTTCACCTTCCAGCTTCAGTTTATCAATCGCTTCCCTGAAACGCAGGTATTCGGAACTTTTGGAATCGACAGGCATGCCGAGTTCCTGCTTGATGGCCTTTAATTCTTCCTTAAGGAAATATTCTCTCTGGCTTTTTTCTATCTTTTCGTTTATCTGCTTCTGTATCTTCTTCTGTATTTTAAGAAGTTCCTGCTCCTTTTTGATGAAAACAAGCACCTTTTCCATCCTGTTTCTTACATCAAGCATCTCGAGAATCTTCTGCTGTTCCAGCCTGTCTATATTAAGGATTGAAGTGATAAAATCCGCAATCTTGCCCGGATTGTCGATATTGACCATGTTCAGGCGCATTTCTTCCGAGAAGAGCGGATTATTTTCAGACAGCTGTTTCATTTCTCCTATAAGCGATCTGGTTAAAGCCTGGGTTTCAATGTCATCCTTGTAGATGTCGTCAAGATATTCGACCGCAGCGGCAAAAGGCGGAGTATCACTCAGGAATTTCTTTAATCTGAATCTTTTCAGTGTAGATATGAAAATATTAATTCCGCCGTCCGGCAGATTGATTCTCTTTACTATTTTGGCCACAGTCCCGAACCTGAACATATCCTGGGAACCCGGTTCGTCTTCATTGTCGTTACGCAGAAGAATCAGCCCGATAATCGAATCCCCCGACATCGCTTCTTCCACAATCTGGATATCCTGGACTGATTCAATCATAATCGGTGTAAAGATTCCCGGAAAAATCGGTTTGCCCATTAAGGGAATTATCAATAATCTGGAAGGTAAAAGCTGATCAATTGGAATAATCTGTTTTTCCGCCATTTTTTCCTCTTCATTCTTTATATTATTAATTTTAGGGGATTACAGAGAGATGTAAATATCCCTTTATTAATATATATGCAATAAAGTAATAATAAAATCAAAAATGAGCAAGTTGAAGAAAGGACACAAAGAAGACAAAGTTCAAAAACTGGTTCTGGGGACAGACTCCCCGGCACAAACGTCAATATACTTGCGAAAGCCCGTTCAGCCCACAAAAAAACATTCATAATTCATCATTCATAATTTTTTTCTCATGTGGTACATCTCCCTCATTTCTGGTATATTTAGGCTATGCCGAGAAACAGTGAAAAGGAATGCATTAT
>CAZKOK010000366.1:0-4740 GCA_964554355.1 uncultured Spirochaetia bacterium
GCCGTCGGGATTATCAGATCCGGTTACTGTATTGGACAAATTATTCTATATTTTCAAAGGCAGAGCTACTGAAACCTGAACAAACGGTTCTGCCGCTCCTTCTGTATAATCAATGCCATTATGAGCTGTAATCCAGCAGTTCTGCCTTCTCAGGATGCGTCTGGCAGCATATAATCCCACTCCGCCTGTCCACTCTTCATCATCCAGAGGAAAAGATTCATCCATTCTGTAAAACAAATCAAAAACAAGCTCGCTGTATTCCAGAGGAATACCGATGATCTGTTTTCCGTTTATATCAGCAGACGAACAGGATCTTGGGCTGTTTCTCATGCAGATTGCCAGGTTCCGGCTGTCACTGCTCCTTTCTATCGTGCAGAAAAGATTTATTTCGGTGTTTTCAGGCGAGTATTTTACAGCATTCCACAGCATTTCCATAAGGATCTTTTTCAGATAATGACCATCAACTGTTACATTTCCGCTGAATTTGAAATTGGTCTCAAAAAAAGTGGCTATTCTTGAATATTTCCTGGCGCCAGGCTGGATTGATGAATCAAACAGTTTCTGAAGAAGGTCTTTTATCCCCTCATAATCAAAGCTCTCATCGCTGATAGAAATAACATCAATCTGATTGATCAGATTAATCTGATCAAATTCACGCTCCTGTTTCTCGCCGGCATCAATAAGCAGTTTTGCAAGATGACTGCCTATTTTAAAATAATCATCATCAATTTTTTCAATCTGATTCCTGAACATATCAATCAGCAGAAATACTCCTGATTGGGTATATGAATGCGAAAAAAGTTTTATAAACTGCTCTGTCTGTTTAATATCCTTTGATGCATACAGATTCCGCCAGTTTACAAGCTGTTTTTCTTCATACTCCCTTATCTCCTGTTCTTTTTCGACCCTCTCAATAATTTTCCTGTTATCATATTCCTTAAGCGTCTTGTCAATTCTGAAAATCAGCGCGTCCTTGATTATCGGTTTTGTTATATAATCATCAGCCCCCATCTTCATAAGCTCAATAGCTATTCGTATATCCTCATTTGTAGACATAAAAACAAACGGAATATTTTCCTTTATCAGCTTTATTTCCCTGAAAAACTGATCCCCGTTCATCTCCGGCATAAAGAAATCAGAAAGAATACAGTCATAATTAACATTCTGAAGCTCTTCAAGCGCATTTTTAGGCGATGTGAATACTCCTGTGAGGTAATTTGCTTCTTTAAGAAATGAATCAATTGTATCAATAATCAGTGGACTGTCGTCCACAACCATTATTCTATGCTGCATTTTTTACTCCAGTTTCATATCTATAAACGTAATGAACTTTGAAGCTGTTTGCAACAACGGGGAAGAAAAATAAAGGGAAAGGACGCAGAGTTGCTATGGGGACAGAGTCCATGACCGCTGTGATCTAAAAACCGGTTTGGGGATCTGTCCCCATTTCGGGGTCTGTCCCCAATTGTATGGTTCTTCCCTACTCTGTGCACTCTGTCTTCTCTGTGTTCTTTCTGCATAAAAAAACACCCGGCAGTAAATACCGGGTGCATTCAGAAACAATAAATATCAGTATATCAGTCTTTGATACCGTATTTTTTCTTGAATCTTTCTACTCTTCCTGCTGTATCAACAAGTTTCTGTTTCCCTGTGAAAAATGGATGACAGGCCGAACAAATTTCAACAGTTATGTCACTTGCTGTTGATCTTGTTTCTATTACATTTCCGCAGGCGCAGCTTATTTTTGTCATTTCATATTTAGGATGGATTCCTTCTTTCATATGCTGTCCTCCAAATTATTTTCTTCAGGTTTCAACAACCGTGCTGGTATTCATTGACTTAAGGAAAGCACCATTATTCTTGGTTTTCCTCATTCTGTCAATAAGTAATTCGATAATTTCCATATCATCCATCGGGTTTATTACCTTGCGGAGTACCCACATTTTATTAAGCTCTTCTTCTGTAAGAAGCAGATCTTCCTTTCTGGTTGCTGATTTCTTTATATTTATTGCCGGGAAAAGCCTTCTGTCAGACATTTTTCTGTCCAGATGAATTTCCATATTACCGGTTCCCTTGAATTCTTCAAAAATTACTTCATCCATCCGGCTTCCGGTATCAATCAGCGCCGTTGCGATAATCGTCAGACTTCCGCCGTGTTCAATATTTCTGGCTGCCCCGAAAAATCTTTTCGGTTTATGAAGTGCGTTTGAATCCACACCGCCTGACAGGATCTTGCCTGAAGTCGGAACTGTCTGATTATAAGCTCTGGCAAGCCTTGTTATTGAATCCAGAAGAATTACTACATCTGCCTTGTGTTCGACAAGTCTTTTTGCTTTTTCAAGGACCATCTCTGCTACCTGGACATGCCGTGTAGCCTGTTCATCAAAGGTAGAAGCAATAACTTCTCCCTGCACATTCCGTCTCATGTCCGTAACTTCTTCCGGACGTTCATCAATAAGAAGAACTATCAGATGTATTTCAGGATGATTCTCGGTAATTGCATTTGCAATTTTCTGTAACAGAATGGTTTTTCCGGTTCTTGGGGGTGATACTATAAGGCTTCTCTGCCCTTTTCCAATGGGACAGAACAGGTTGATCAGTCTGGTTGAAACGTCTCCGGATTTTGTTTCCATATTTATTCTGACATCCGGATAAAGGGGTGTCAGATTATCAAAAGGCACCCTGGTCTGAGCAACCTGGGGATCATCAAAGTTTACATTTTCCACACGAAGCATGGCAAAGAAACGTTCCCCTTCCTTTGGAGGACGTATCTGTCCGCCTACTGTGTCTCCTGTTCTTAAATTGAAAAGCCTTATCTGGGACGGCGAGATATAAATATCATCCGAACCAGGTAGATAACTGTTCTGCGGTGACCTCAGGAATCCGTAGCCGTCCGGCAGAATTTCCAGAGAGCCGTAAGCATGAATATTACCTCCGGTATTTGTATGGGCCTTGAGTATGGCAAAAATGATTTCCTGCTTTTTCATCGAAATCATTGCTTCCGAAGTAATACCCAGATTCATACCGAATTCACGCAGTTCAGGAATACTCATCCTTGTCAGTTCATTTATGCTTAATTTCGGCTTATCATTGTTGTCTTCCATGCTTTCGTCAATGCCGGGAACAGGCGCAAAAAGTTCATCTTCATTCTGCTTGCTGTTCTTCTCCATTCCGCCTGATCTCAGTGGTTTTTTATCCGGTTTTTCCCTGGCAAATGTTGAGCCGCCATTTTTAGATGTGTTACCTTCATTATTTTCTTTTATCAGCTCGATTCTGACTTTTTTACGTCTTGGTTTCCTTTTGGCAACCGTAACAGAAACCCTACTGTCACCACTGTCAGAACCGCCGTTTTCTGAATTACCGCTTCCGTTCATTTCAGCCGAATCCTGTGTTCTTTTTTTTGATTCCTGCTCTTCGGATTCGTTTGTAAATAATTCATCACTCATTTTTTCCACCTATGCAGATTATTCCATGTTTTGGATTAATGCCCCGAAATTCATATGTCTTTATGATATTATCAAATGATAACAAAGGGCCGATTAAAAGGACTAGTGTTAGCAATAATTAACTATATGCATTGTTGTTTTGACTGTCAAGTCCTAATAATCCTTTATCAAAATGCTATTTATATATAACAGCATTACCGCAGCGGCTGTTCCCTGGATTCTGTTTCTGTCTCCCGAAAAACAGAATTTCCTGGCCTGTCCCGGTCTGTTTTTACCGGAAACAGCCATCCAGACTGTTCCAACCGGTTTTTCAGGCGTTCCTCCCGATGGTCCGGCAATACCGCTTACAGCATAGCTGATATCAGCATTACTCAATCCTGCAGCCTGGTCAGCCATCGCAATTACAGTCTGTTCGGACACTGCCCCGTAGTTATGCAGAATTTCCTTATCAACCCCCAGAACATCAGATTTTGATTCATTACTGTATGTTACCCATCCTCCCCAGTAAAAATCTGAAGATCCTGCTATTGATGTTATCAGCGAAGAAATTAATCCTCCTGTACAGGATTCTGCACCGCTTAATTTCAGCCCTCTTTTTCTGATATTAAGGACAACTTCCAAAAGAGGATTAAATACTCCCTGACAGACAAGCATATCATCAAAAAGATCAATTAAATCAGATGCAATTTTTTTTCTTACTTTAATTGTATCCCCTTCAACAGAAAAAACAACCCTGAATTTCTCTTCCAGGATTTTCCATACTGCTTCAGTATTTTTTGTTATTTCTGCAAGAGCCCCGTTCAGTTCTGTCCCGGAAACCCCGAAACAGCTTAATATATTTTTTTTCCCGCTTATCTCAATTTCGATATCCGGAAAAAATATATCCGTCATTATCTCTGCCGTCACTTTCTTAAAATATCGTCAGCTGAATACAGTTTTTTAAACCTAAAACCACTCAACCGTATCTTTGATTTTTGAGGCAGAAGCGGAAAAGATATCTATTGAATTCGCATCTTTTATCATCTCAGACTTGCCTTCAAAATATACCCCGTCATCAATCCTTAATTCAGGCGTCCTGATGTTTCCATAAACTCTGCCTGTGGAAAGGACCTCAACTGAGTCACTTGCAGTTATATTGCCCCTGACTGTACCGGCAATTGAAATTTTACCAGCCTTTATATCGGCTTTAACCTGTGCGCCTTCATCAATGACAAGACATCCGGTTGACTCTATTTCACCTTCAAATTTGCCTTTGATTCTCAGCGGTTTTGTGAATTTCAAAGTACCTTTAAGC
>CAZKOK010000367.1:0-4740 GCA_964554355.1 uncultured Spirochaetia bacterium
TCGCCTTCGCCGTCGTCGTCGCCGCCATGCTGCTGCTGGACCTGGGGCTGTTCGACCGCCGCGACAAGGAGGTGCGGTTCCGCTGGGCGATCCTGCTGGTGGCGGCCTGGGTGGCGCTGGCGCTGCTGTTCGACGCCGCCATCTGGTATTTCGAGGGCGGACACCGGGCGCTCGAGTTCCTGACCGGGTACGTCATCGAATACTCGCTGAGCATGGACAACGTCTTCGTGTTCCTGCTCATCTTCACCTATTTCCGTGTCCCGCCGCGACACCAGCGCCGGGCCCTGTTCTGGGGCATCATGGGCGCCCTGGTCATGCGGGCGGTGATGATCCTGGCCGGCGTCGCCCTTATCCAGCGATTCGACTGGATCCTCTACGTCTTCGGCGCGTTCCTCGTGCTCACCGGCATCAAGATGGGGCTGGAGAAGGACAAGGACATCCACCCCGACCGCAACCCGGTCGTGCGTCTGTTCCGCCGGCTGATGCCGGTGGCCGAGGACTACGACGAGCACGGCCGATTCTTCATCCGCCGGGCCGGGCGGCGCATCGCCACCCCCCTGCTCGTCGTCGTGCTGGTCATCGGTCCGACCGATCTGGTCTTCGCGATCGACTCGATCCCGGCCATCTTCGGCATCACGCAGTTTTGTGATTGCCAGGTCGGTCATGTCGTCAAAATCGATGTCCTTTATGGTAAAGCTGACGATTTCGATATTGTATTTTTTTAATGGGGATTCCTTGATTATCACCGGATTTCCATTCCCGTCATATTTGATATTCAGAACGTTCTCGACTATCTGGTTGCCGTCTGTTTCAGACACAACCTGTGTTGTTTTGTAGGTTTCAAAGATTCCTTCGCGTATCTGCCTTTCGGCAAGGGCTGTGAATTCCGGCTTGCGGTCGGCGTATGATTCATCGGCTTTCATGATTGCCGCCGTATTCTTGATTGCTTCGGGTACTATCTGGCGTATCAGTGAGTTAACTACCCTTTCATATGTCTCGAAATCGCGGTGAAGCCTAAGCTGGCTTTCCTCGTCGGTTGGCATATGGAAAATGATTGATCCGGAAATATCGGCTTCGGCGCGTTCGGAAAAGCGCACGGTTATCGGGTCCGCCTCTGCACCCGCACCGCCGTCAAGTACGTCCTTGCTGAAGAAATAGGTGTCGGCTTTCCTGTATTCGGTTATTTTTCCAAACAGCTGGAAATAAGTGCCCGGTTCATTGCGCACCGTCATTTTCCCCGAGATAAACGCCTGCTTGATCTGGTAAAAGCCTTCATTGTTGGTTTCAAATATTTTATCTGAAATAAGTACAATTCCGGTAACGGCTGCTGCCAGTATTATGAAAATTATAAACTTCTTTAATCCGCTTTTCATACGCACTCCAAAAAATGCTGATATTCTATATATAATAACAGAAAATATCCGGTTTTAAAACCTTTTCATTCATACCTGTTGTCCGGACTGTGCACTGTGAAAAATATTCTTCCGAAAATTGATATCGCGCCGGAACTATTATATAATGAAATTACACAAGCCGGTACCTCGGCTATATGATTTTATCACAATTTATCATGAGAATTTGCTTGTCAATTTTAAAATAAACCGTTTATAATATTCATACCTGACAATTGATTCCCGAATTAAATGTTACCGAATTTGAAAAAAGCATATTTTCTTACCCGGATGATATCCGCCGGGGAGAAAGGGGATTTAAGTGGACGTGTCTTTGTTTAACTGTCCGTCTGTCATTGTGGGATTTACACAGGCGGCAGCTGACACAATCAGGGCCGTGGACACTTATTCAGTAAAGGCTGATACATTGGGAGAAAGAGGGGGAACTCCTGAATTATACAACTCTGAATATGTAAAAAAGGCAATCAACTCAACCGCAGTAAAAAATAAAAGTTCATATCTGAATAAAAAAGCACATAACTCTCAAATTAAAATCAGGAAAGTTAAAAATGGGTCAAATGGAGAAAACTCTGTAGAAAAGCAGGAGGTATTCAGAAAGGCCTGAACCGGTCAGTATTGCAGAACTTCTTTGGATGGGGGCAAAAAATCCGAAAAGAGCGCATGTACCGGGAAAGGGCCAAAAACCGGACTTATGTTCCGGAAAAGGAGTGACACCCATGAAACCTTTTGAGAGTGTGTGCATTACCAAAAGTGATCCATTATCCAAAAAAGCGGGCCGGACAGCCCTGATAATCCTGGAAGTTGTTCTTATCACAGCCTTTTGCAGCTGCTGGTTTCTGCCCAGGGGACCTGATCCTGAAATCCCTGAAGAAGAGACTTATAATGTTTCCTACAGCGGCAACGGCGCGGATTCCGGGTCTGTCCCCATTGATGAAACCCTGTACAAAATTGATGAAACAGCACTTGTTCTCGGCAATACAGGAGACCTGGTATGCGGCGATTGTATTTTCGCCGGGTGGAACACCGATCCTCTCGGAAACGGAACAGCATACAACGAAGGAAATGAGCTGACTGTAAGCGGCAATACTACGCTTTACGCCGTATGGGAAGAGCCTGCCCCTCCATTATACTCTGTGATTTATGTGAGCAATGAAAACACCGGCGGAGCAGTTCCCAGTGATCCATTAACTTATCTGGACGGCCAGCAGGCAGAAGTAAAAGGCAATGAAAATGACCTTGTAAAAAACGGCAGGTCTTTTATCTGCTGGAACACTGAAGCCGACGGTTCCGGAACCGATTATCATGAAGGAGATCTTATACAGATTTCCGGCGGGGACGCTGTGCTTTATGCCGTCTGGGACCTTGTTGCAGGAAGCGTGTATAAATACCCGACACCGTTTATAGATATTGATCTTATCTATGTTCCTGCAAAATCTGTCTATAAAATCGATCCGGATGTCCAGGCGCCTGATTCAGAGATTCTTAACCTGACCGAACCGGCCCTTGTAAGCTGCTTTGAAGTACCCGAAGGTCTCTGGAGACTTGTGGAAGAATGGGCCGAAGCAAGAGAAACGAACCTGTACGAGTTGTCTTCAGCAAAACAGGGATACAGCTGGGAACATGGAATACCAAATGACAGGCATCCGGCCACGGATGTAGACTGGGCCGTTGTTATTGTCTGGATGAATGCCCTGACTGAATACTACAATGAAACATACGGTACAAATATGCGCTGCGTTTATTATACCGGGTCTTCTCTGACAACTCCGATAAGAACAGGTCTGAACCATAATGCTGTTCCCAACCCTCCGCATGGTTCCGCTATGAATCCTTACATCGATTCGACTGCCGACGGGTTCAGAATGCCGAAAATAGAAGAATACCATCTTATTCTCCGCTATATAGGTGATTTTAATTCGGACGGCGACATTACAGACCCGGGCGAATATTATCCTGATGATTATGCCACAGGCTCAGACATGCCGCTTGACACTACAGACGGAACCGTTGATTTTGATCAGGATGGTGATATAGATCCCGCTATTGATCTTGCACATATCGGCATTCCCGCTTATATTTCCACGACCGGTTCATATGGAGAAATAATGCAGTTAAAACCGACTCCTCTTGGTTTTTATGATATGACAGGCAACTGTGCCGAATTATCAATGACAGCCGAGTACGATGGCTCCAATCCTATGTACTATTACTTCAGTACCTGCGTATATTACGCCTACAGTTATGCGCCACTTAACCTGCTTGTGCCAAGACACCTTGAAAGTACAAATACATTCATTTCATTCCGGATTGCAAAAAACTTCAGTGAATAGGTTTTTCTGACTTCCTGAAATTTAAAAGGCTGCCCTGATCCGGCAGCCTTTTTCATAATCATTATTCTGATTTGATATTTTCAGGTCTCTTCTTCGGTATCTTCGTCCATTGTCACGGCCGATGAAATCTGCTTTGATGCCGGCGCCCCCATCTGACGCAGGTCCTCGACTCTTTTTATTATATTGCCTTTTCCGCTGGATAATTTTTTTACAGCTTCATCATATGCATTTTTCGTTGAATCAAGCCTTGAACCGATCAGGCCCAGGTCCTCGGAAAATGCCGCGAACTTGTCATAAAGCTGTCCGGCCTTTCTGGCGATTTCCATTGCATTGCGGTTCTGGTCTTCATATCTCCAGCTGTTCTGTATTGTTCTTAAGGTCGCCAGCAGAGTTGTCGGGCTTACCATAATTATTCTTTTTTCAAATGCCTGGTTGAAAATATCGGGACTCTCCTGAAGTACCAGGCTGAATGCCCCTTCCATTGGAATAAACATCAGCACAAAGTCAAGCGAAACAACTCCCTGCAGATTGTGATAGACCTTTGCACTCAGGTCACGGATATGGTTCTGTATTGAAAGCTGAAGGGCTTTAAGGTGCTTCTGCCTGTCCTCTTCGTCAGCCGAACAGTAGGCTTCATAGGAAACCAGCGAAACCTTGGAATCGACAATTACATCACGTTTGTTGGGAAGATGAACTATTACATCGGGCTGATAATTCTTTTTCTCGTCATTCTGAAGCCTTACCTGGGTATCATATTCACGGCCTTTCCGCAGGCCCGACTGCTCCAGAACCCTTTCCAGCACCAGTTCGCCCCATGTTCCCTGGGTTTTTGTCTGTCCTTTAAGGGCAGTGGTAAGGTTAAGTGCGTCTTCGCTGATCTGCTGATTAAGTTTTGTAAGCTGTTCAATCTGTTCCTTCAGCGAGACCCGGTCCCTCGTCTCGCTGTCATAAGTCTGCTTGACCTGGTCCTGAAAATCCTTTATCTGGGTATGAAAAGG